>JAEYTV010000096.1 GCA_023433855.1 Pseudomonadota bacterium
CCGGACGAGATCGACGTCCAGCGCGCCCGGGAAATCCTTGAAGCCATCCGCGACCGGCTCGGCAACGCTCTATCGGGTGAGGCCGAGCGGCAGTATCTGGAACGGCTTCTCGATATTCGCTAGCTGCTTGCCTCAAGGGCGGACGGTGCAGAAAGTGCCATGGCCACGGCCTTGCGGATGTCAGGAAGCGCGAAAGGCTTTTCAACGACGTCGACGATCTTGGCCGCGAGTTCGTCAGCGCGTTCCCGCTGCTCCGCATAGCCGGTCATCAACAGTATCTTCATTCCGGGAAATCTGGCCGCCGCCTGATACGCGAGTTCGATTCCGTCCATAACCGGCATACGGATGTCGGAGAGCAGCAGGTCGTAGGAAGCTTCTTCCAGCCTTTCCAGCCCCTCGGCACCGTCACCCGCTTCGAAGGTATCATGCCCATCGAGACGAAGCGCCCGTGCGACAAAACTGCGGAGCGAAACTTCGTCCTCTGTGATCAGGATCCTGGCCATAGCGATCATCGCTCCTTGCGTCGTTTCGTAACGGGAGCAAATCAACAGAGTTTTGTTGTCGAGGAGTAAACATCCGGGGCGCTACGGCCTCTATGGTTAACACCTTGCCACCGGCACCTCACGCGTCGCCAGTCACCACCCCGACGAATGGCAGTTCACGGAAGGCGTAGGCAACGTCCATCCCGTACCCGACCACGAAATAATCGGGACATTCGAAGCCGACATAATCCGCCTCGAGTTCTTCCTTGCGTTTCACGCTCTTGTCGAGCAGCACTGCCACGGAAACGTTGCGCGCACCGCGAGCGTAGAGAATTTCCTTGGCAAACTTGATGGTGCGACCCGATTCGAGGATATCATCGATGAGCAGCACGTCGCGATCCTTCACGTCGCTGTCTATATCCTTGACGATGCGGACCCCTTGGGAAACGGTACCGATGCCGTAGCTCGAGAGCGTAATAAACTCGACCTCCGGAGCAAGGCCGACGTCGTGCAGCGCACGCAGAAGATCCGCGGCGAAGATGAACGATCCCTTGAGGATGGCAATGACCAGCAGATCCTTGGTGGGTCCGGCGGCGATTTCGGCCGCCATCGCGCGGTTGCGCTCGGCGATCTGCTCTGCGGTATAAAGCGGCTCAATGACCTTGCCGCGTACGACGGGCATGAGGTTCTCCTGCGTATCCAAAAATTCGGGATAGCACAGGGCAGTGGATTATAGAATGGCTCAGACGCCTCGCTCGGCCAGGGAAAGCCGCAGGTCAGGCACTTTTCCACCGGGACGCGGTAGTCGCACGGAGAAGCCGCGGCTCTGGCCACCTTCTATCGATGACGCGGGCGGTGAAATCAAAGTGCTGGCAACCAATTGATCGCCCGCCAGGAGATCCGCGCGGATCGAGGGCATCGTGAGCCTTTCGTTCCCCATGTTCTGTACAATGCCGTTGATCAGCAAAACCTGCAGCCCGTTGGCTTCCTGCGGGGTCATGGTCACGTGGGTAATGTCGAACGTCGACGTTGGGGTCCCGGCATCCGGGGCGGAGAAGAGGAACGTAAAGCCACCACTCAGGCCAAGCACCAGCGAAAACAGGACGGCAACCGCGGCAGTGAAGACGTCAGCAGAGAGGTTCCGAAGCCGAAGTTCGGCGGTCACCATCCACCTCTGCATAAGGGACCTGCGTTTCGCAATCCTGCCTGGCTGACGTTTGTTGTCGTTTTGGAAACGCCGTCTGGGACGGTCAGGAGAGCGTTCGCCAAGGGTGACGAATTGCGCATCGACGACTTCGCCGCGGGCCGGGGCCATTCGTCCCGCTTTCGAGACACGTTCGGGGGGCAGGATATCCATGGAAATGGTCGTCCGGCGCCTGGGACTGCGAAAAGTGCTCATAGCGGTTCTCTTCCGCCCGTTTTCCCCCGAGGTTCGAGGGGGTGGGCATTGAAACGAATCCCGCTAAGTCGTAAATCTAAATGGTTAATGCTTGGCTAATTCGACCCCTATATGGCCCTTATCGCCACATAATTTACCGTTCGTTTACCCGGGTCGTTAAGAGATAAACGTACATCAGGAATTCAAGAAGCGAGAGACTGGGTCATCCGTTGATTCATTTCGAAAATGTCGGTCTGCGCTATGGGATGGGACCGGAGATCCTGAGGGACATGACCTTCGATATTCCGAAGAAATCCTTCCAGTTCCTGACAGGACCGTCAGGAGCGGGGAAGACGACGCTCCTTCGGCTGCTCTTCATGTCGCTTCACCCGACCCGCGGGATCATCCATATGTTCGGCCGCGACCTTTCCCAGATCCCCCGCAACGAGTTCCCGATGCTTCGCAGGCGCGTCGGCATCGTCTTTCAGGACTTCCGGCTTCTTGATCACCTGACGACCTACGAGAACGTGGCACTGCCTTTGCGCGTCCGCGGCAAGGACGAGAGTTCCTACCGCAGCGATGTTATCGAACTGCTGAAATGGGTAGGGCTTGGAGAACGCATCAACGTCTTGCCGCCCGTTCTGTCGGGTGGGGAAAAACAGCGTGCCGCTATCGCACGGGCCTTGATGGATCGCCCGGAAATCCTGCTTGCAGACGAGCCGACCGGCAACGTCGACCCGCCCATGGCACGGCGATTGCTGAACCTTTTCATGGAACTGAACCGGCTCGGCACGGCAGTGGTGATCGCCACCCACGATCTTGCACTGATGGATCAGGTTGATGCCCGGCGGATGATCCTCACGGAAGGGCGGCTTGACATCTATGAATGAGCTCAGTCCAAAGATCCTGAAAGCGGTCAGATCGCACCGTTTCCAAAGGGAACCTCAATCAGGGACGACCCCTCCCCAGCAGCAGCGAACCGCGATGCGTGTGAGACCGACCGCACCGATTCTGCCGCCCTCCAACATACAGGGCAACGCACTGCTGGTGGTCATTGCCATCATGGCTTTCCTGGCTTGCCTGACGCTTGGAGCCGTCAGCATGGTCCGCGCCACCGCGGCGAGCTGGCAAAGCCAGATCTCTCGCGAGATCACCATCCAGATCAAGCCGGACGACGGGATGGACATGGATGCCACCTTGCGGAAGGCGCGCGACCTGGCGCTGACATTCGTAGGAACACGCGAGGGAACCATCATGGACGAGAGCGCAACGGCGAGGCTGCTTGAGCCGTGGCTGGGGACCGGTCTGAACCTGGAAGAATTGCCTGTACCGCGTCTCGTGATAATCACCATTGACGAACAGAACCCGCCGGATTTCGCCGCCATGCGGGAGCTCTTGAGGGTCGAAGTTCCGCAGGCTTTTCTCGACGACCACCGGACCTGGGTGGACCGTCTGGTGTCCATGGCCCACACAACTGTGCTGATCGGCACCGGCGTCATGGTACTCGTCTCCACGGCCATGGTGCTGACCGTCGTTTTCGCAACCCGCGGCGCCCTGTCCGGCAACCGTCATATCGTTGAAGTCCTGCATTTTGTCGGCGCCGAGAGCTCCTTCGTCGCAAGCGAGTTCCAGAAACACTTCCTGAAGATCAGCCTGAAGGGCTCGGCTGCGGGAGGCGCGTTTGCGGCGGCATTGTTCGCCGTCGCCAATCTCTGGCAGGCAAACTCGCTGGCTACGCCCGAGAGCGACCAGGCGTCGGCCTTGTTCGGCTCCTTCACTATAGGCCTGACCGGCTATCTCGGCATTTTCGCAACGATGATGGTTATCGCTCTGCTGACGACCCTGACAGCCCGCTACACGGTCATGAGGACCATCGACGAAATCGATCTGGTACGCGCAGATCCTGGGCGTTCGGACAGTTTACCGGCTTCTTGAAGCCAGAACAATGCGCAGATAGGGTAGCCGCTGTTCCGCCACGAATCTCCGGCTATGGACAATTATGACACGCGGCCAATTCACGACCGATAACGGAGCAGGCGGTGAGCCAAGCCGCCAACGAGCCGGCTTGTTCTCGCGCAGAGGGAAGCTTCGGTGGGCTGCGCGCCGCATCATCATGGCCGGCATGTTGTTTATCGCGCTCCTGTTCGGCGGCTTTCTGTGGTTTGCCGACGCGGTAACTTCTCTAAAGACCCCCGATGGTGTGAAGGCCGATGCGATTGTCGTCTTGACGGGAGGCTATTTGCGGATCGAGCAGGCGCTTGGCCTGCTGCGTGATGGGGCTGGTGAACGGCTTCTGATTTCAGGCGCCCACCCCTCGACCACGCCAAACCAGATCCGCAAGGTGACCCAGGCCTCCCCTGATCTCTTCGCCTGCTGCGTTGATATCGGTTATGACGCGATCGACACCATCGGCAATGCCAACGAGATCACCCGATGGATACAGGATCACGGATACAGATCCGTCCTCGTGGTGACCAACAACTACCATATGCTACGCAGCCTGCATGAACTGCGCCGCGCCGATCCGGTAACCGTGTTCATCCCCTACCCCGTGGTTAACTCCGACCTTACCCGCAAGGCGTGGTTTGCGGAACCGGATGTATTGCGCACCATGCTGGCGGAATACGGGAAGGTCGTCCTATCGACCACTCGCGATTGGCTCGGAATTGAACGCGGCACCGGCCTGCGCACCGAGGAACAGGCAAACACGGGCAGCCACACCCCCTGACATGATGTCCCTTCCTCCAGTTCGACGGCTTTTGATCGGCGGCGAACTCGTATACGCATCGCGTGTCCAAAAGGAATACCTGTTTATGCTGCTGTTACGTTCGGTTCTTTTCAACACCGCCTTCTACGTCAACATTATCGTGCGGATGCTCGTGTTGAGTCCGATTTACTTCCTGATGCCGCGCAAAGCCGCATACACGATCCCGAAGAGTTGGGCCGCCTCCAACAATTGGCTCATGGACAAGATCATCGGCGCCACCTTTGAAATCGAAGGCATCGAGAACATCCCCGAAGGAGGATGCATCTTTGCGCCCAAGCACCAGTCTGCATGGGACACTTTCGCATTGCTGCCCTATCAGCGTGACCCGGTCTATATCCTCAAGCGCGAACTCATGTGGATCCCCCTCTTCGGCTGGTATGTCGCCAAACAGCGTATGATTCCCGTTAACCGAGGCGCCCGGGGCAAAGCCATGGTCGACGTCATGGCTCGCACCAAGGAGGAGATGAAGGCGGGCCGCCAGCTCATCATCTATCCCGAGGGTACGCGCCGGCCACCGGGAGCCGAGCCGCAATACCGCTATGGCATCGCCCGTATCTATCGCGACACACAGGTACCGGTCGTGCCGGTCGTGGCTCATTGGGGGTTGGTTTGGGGTAGACGCAA
>JAEYTV010000101.1 GCA_023433855.1 Pseudomonadota bacterium
TCTCCGAACTGCTGAGCGAAATGGACCGGCGACATCAACATTGCATACGTGGAGCCGAACGGTTGCATCACGTTTTTCATAAAGTGCCGATAGTCGCCGAAATCGGTGACAAATCGTTTGAAGCCGACTTCGAGGCGTTCACGCGGTTTGTCGCGCTGGTAAATCATGCGGATATGTTGGAATAGCTCCGCGAACCGCTCTCTCCCCAACTGCTCTTCAAGCGTTTCCCAGGTATCGGAATAATCTTTTTCCTCAGCTTCTGGCACGCGATCCAAGAGATCGGCCTTCAAGATGTCTGCTGGGGTGAGGTCTAGACCGCGTGCGTTAAGGACGGTGAAGACCTTATGCGCGACGTCCACGTTCGATACCGCGATCACGACGAGGTAGCAGCGCTGCAGCAGAAATGCTATCAAGCCGTCACGCTGTTCCGCAGAGAGCGTCTCAAGTCGCCTGAGGAGGTAGCGCGCGTTCTCAACGATGCGCAGACGGCTATCGGTCAGCCCCTTGGTCTCAGGCAGTTTGTCCGTCTGCCCCCTGATCTGGATTGTTTCCCTGAAGAACTCATCGTCGCGCTTGCGGAGTGTCAGACGGTAACGGCTCTTAGTGCCCTTGTCCGGATCCCCTTCTTCGCAAATGTAGCTGTGTCGTTTCATGCTGACGTCGTGGGATGAGAGGTCGCGCAAAACCGATAAGAGAATGGTCAAAGTCGTCAAGCGCTGCTGGCCATCGACCACTTTCGCCTCCGGCGATCCTGGCTGCTTAATCAAGACTATGCTGCCGAGGAAGTATGTGATCGGCTCCTTGGTATCAATGGCGTCCTGCAGAGCGGACAATATGTCATCGAGCAGGGCTTGGGTCTGCTCCTGTTCCCATGCATAGGGTCGCTGATAGGTGGGGATCGAGAAGGCGAACTCATCGCTGAAGACCCGGCTCAGCCGCTCCTGACCAGCCTTGATCGGCTCCAGTTCCATTGGTTCGAATAACATGACTATACCTTCTTGCGGCGTTTAATCTGCTTGGGATTGGCGCCCTCCTGCGCCTTAAGGCGGCTCAATAAAGTAAAAGCCGGCTCGTCCGCCGGGTCCTGCGGCACAAGCGTCCCTTCGAATGCGGATTTCAGGATGGCTTGGCGGAGCCGGGCGGCATCGGCAAAACCTGAAGCTATGCTGAGCTTTACATCTTCGTAAGCGGTGAGAGCGGCTTTGATCCTCACCAAGGCCTCTGCCATTTCGGCTGGCGGTGGAATAGGCACCGCCACACTATTTAGGACTTCGAGATTGATGTTCTTCTGTGCCGTTGCGGGTGCGTATTGCTCTAGGCGCTGCTGGATCGTTTGAAGCCAAACATGTATCCAGTAAGCGTCGATGCCATCACTCGGGACCAAGCCGACGATGCTATCAGGGAAGCAGCAGTCAAATGTGGTAATGGAAGTCTTGGCGATATTTGCGGCGATCGTAATGCATAGCGTCCCCGCAGGCCATATCTTGCTTTGTGAAACGCCAAATTCGCTATATGTCTGGCTGTATGTTTTTATGTAGTCCACGGCGTTCGCAACAATGCCGGTTTGAATAAACGGTATGTTTCCGCCATAAAGCCGCGCGTCATCTCTTGGTCGATGTTTTGATTTCCCTCGACCAAATTCTCCCAGCGCGCTGAGCCGTTCCCAAGCCCAGCCCTCCGGTAGTTCCGGCAAGTCCGATGTGTCGAGCGGTGGGCTCGCCGCAGCCCTTTTGCTGCCTCCCTTCACCGATGTCGCACCACGCTTGGCCTTGATGCGGGCGAGAAGATCGCGACCGGTCTCATTGGGCTGGTTGGTCTCCCGCCAGTCGCGGGTAAGCTCGCCGGTGACGGCGCTTTTCAGCAGGGCGCGACGGAAAGTCTCCAGCCCCTTTCGTGCCTCGTCAAGCGCGGCTTCACCATCCGCGATCTCGGCGAAGAGGGTGTCTATACGCTCGACGATGTGGCGCTGTTCTGCCAACGGGGCAATGGGAAGCAACAGCTCTTCAACGAAAGCACGTGGAAGTTCGCGCTGATTGGTGGAGCCTACATGCCCTTCTCCAACGAGATGCTGAACGCGACCGGTTTCAACAAAATAACCAAGATATCGGGGTTCGACTTCGACGGGTCGGACGATGGTCACATGTGAATCGGCAGTTAGCTCCTCGAAGGAGCCGTCGTATACTGCCGCACGACCTATCGTGCCAGTCCCGGTTGAATTCCAGAGGAGGTCGCCTCGGCGAAGTCTCAGCTCTGGAGAAAGACGGTCGAATGCATCGCGTGCAGTCAATCGAAGATGCTGCACGTCGAGCCTATGCCATCTGACGCACTTCTGATTGACGACTGGGACGCCGTTCTTCTCGACATAACTGGGACCGCGTCCACGTCCAATAAATGAAGTGATGGCCTTGAGCGGCGCCCAACACCAACCCTCCGGCAGCGTCCAAGGTTGATCCTCTGATCCGCTCGCGTCTGCCGCCACTCTCATATCCATTATGCTACCAAGACTTCCGTCAGTTCATCCAAGAGCGTCGGCAGCCGTTGTCCGAACAGTCCCCGCGCCTTGATCATGCCGCCGCGGCTGGCAAATTCCGGCGCATCCATAATGTCTTCCGGGCGAATCTCGATGTTGACCGCCAGATGATCACGGATCGCCAGAAGCCAGGCGCGTTGTTCGTCGCTATAGGTTCGACCGGCTTTTTCTTCGCGACCGAGCCAGAGATTGAATCGGCCGGCGACCAATGACGATAGCGGCTCCAGCGATTCTGCCTCTCCTGTAGCATAACGAACAAGCATGACGATATCGGCGAGCGTGCCTGCCGGGTTGCCGCGCACCTTATCTGACGCAATGCGCTTGTAGGCGCGCCAGATATCGACTGGCTCGAGCAGCCATGGCGGTCGCTTTAGAGCATCGCGTAATTCATCAACCGCCTCATAGGTCAGTCGCTTTTGCGCATAGGGCCGGTGATAAAGAATCTGGAGAGCGACGAGCTCATCCTGCTTTTCCTCGAGGAAAGTTCTGAAGCGGTTGACCGTGTCGGCCGCCTTGGCCTCATCCCAGCCGGAGGAAACGACGGCGTCGACCGAGATTGTATCAATACGGATATCAGCGGCTGCTTTGACGTCCTTCAACAGCGTGCGCAGCTTCGGATCGTCGAAGAGCATGGCCGCCTGTTCCTTGACAGCATCTTTCGCACGCTGCCGTTCCGGCTCCGGTGCTGATTTGGGCACATGGGCTGCTAGGGCATCCGGGTCAATGGCATCCAGAAGCCGCGAAGCCATCGCCTTCAGATCCAGCCCTCCCGTCGCCTTTGCTACGGCTGCGCGGTCCTTGTCACTGATGCGGTGGTCGAGTGCCGAGAGGCGTGCAGCCAGGGTCGCGAAAGCATCGTCATCCCGGCGACCAGTCGCGATCTCATCAACCAGCTTGTCGAAGGAGATGGCGCGGTTTCGCTCCAACGGCTGCGAAATGCTCTTAAGGCTCTCGGATACCCCCACCGCATCGACCAGGACAAAGCGTGTCTTGGCGTCTGCGTCCGGCGTCACCTCCCGCAGCTTTTCTGGGGTGATGGTGCGCGCGCCGCGCCCCTTCATCTGTTCGAAATAGAGCTCCGACTTCACGTCGCGCAGGAAGATCAGGGCCTCCAACGGCTTCACGTCGGTGCCCGTCGCGATCATATCCACAGTGACGGCAATGCGCGGATTGTAGTCGTTGCGGAAGGCCCGTATGAGCTGTTCTGGATCGGCGCCGTCGACCTTGTAGGTGATCTTCTTGGCGAAGTCGTTGCCCTTGCCGAACACGTCGCGGACGATTGTGACAATCTCCTCGGCGTGATGATCATCCTTGGCGAAGATCAAAGTCTTCGGCACTTCGGTCCGTCCGGGAAACAGCTCGGTGAAGAGCGAGTCTCGATAGGTTTTGAGCACCGTGCGGATCTGGTTCGGAACAACCACTGTCCGGTCAAGTTGGTCAGCGGTATAGGCAAAGTCCTCATTGAGTGTCTCATACCGCTCCGCACGGGTCCGCTTGTCTCGAACAGGGAGGTCATAGCCGGCCTTTACAGTCGAACCGCGTTCGCTGATCTCGGTCCTGATACGGAAGATCTCGAAGCCGACATTGACGCCATCGGCCACTGACCGCTCATATGGATATTGCGCGACTAGGTTGCGTCCAAAAAAGCCCAGCGTGTGAAGCGAGGGCGTTGCGGTCAGTCCCACGATGAAGGCGTCGAAATAGTCCAGGACTTGCCGCCAGGTTCCGTAGATTGATCTATGGCATTCGTCCGTGATGACGAGGTCAAAGCTTTCGATCGGAATAGAGGAATTATAGCTGACGAACCGCTCCTGACCGCCTGCGACGCCCTCGAAGGCTGAAGCTTCTTCGTCGTCTTCCGCCAGTTCCTTGCCGGTGAGCACAGAATAAACGCGCTGGATCGTGGACACGACGATCTGAGCATCCTTGTCGATCCCAGCGCTGCCGAGCTTCTGGACGTTGTAAATCTCAGAAAACGAGCGTCCGGTGCCGGGCGGGCGGTAGGCGAGATACTCATCCCGCGTCTGGCGAACGAGGTTTGCCCGATCAGCGAGAAATAGAATTCGCTTGAAGCCGGCATGGGCCAGCAGGCGATGGCTGAGTGTAGCTGCCGTGAAGGTCTTGCCGGCACCCGTCGCCATCTGGACCAACGCGCGTGGCCGGTTCTCGCCAAGCGATTGCTCGATGTTGGTGACCGCGTCGATCTGGCAGTCTCGTAATCCATCCTCGATTAGAGGCGGCATGTTGTGCAATCGAGCTCGCAGCGTCTGCGGTTCGCGCAGCCAAAGCTCCATGGTCTCGGGTCGATGAAAGGCAAAGACGCGGCGTGATGTTGGCTGAGGATCCGCATGGTCGCAGAATAGGGTCTCGCTTCCGGAGGCGACATACTCAAAGCGCACTTGGCCATCTTCTCGAATGAGATGGCCAGGCATGTCGTTGATGTATCGCTCGGCTTGATCCGAGAAGCCCGAGAGAGTTGTTCCCTCTGCTTTCGCTTCGACGACACCGCGCAACCGACGACTGACGAACAGAGCATAGTCAACGGGCCCCGAGGCGGTTTGGAATTCGCGGACGGCAACGCCAACGCCGGCGCCCAGGTTCATTTCCGATCTCGATTGAACGATCCAGCCACACGCCATCAGCTGCCGGTCAATAAGCGACCGGGCGCGATCCTCAGGATGAAAAGCGGTTTCGTTCATGCTCGTGACATTACGAACAGCGACTGAAATAGGGAAGTGGAATTGCACGCCCAGGATGAGAAGGTTTAGGCTGGGCTTTGACTTTGGGTCGATATTTCATGTTACTAGGGCTCAATCATAGGTAAGGGGAGCGCTGCCGTTCATGAGCTACGGGGAAACCGTCGGTCGGGTCGTGAAGATCTTCATTACGGGGCAGGATCCTCGCAGCCTTCGGACTGTCGAGCTGGACAATTGGACTGGTGTCGCGATCACCGGACAGCCAGAGTTCTTCAAGAAGGCGCTTGAAGCGGAAGTCTTGGCGCGATCCTGCGTCTACCTGTTGATCAAGAGTGGTGCGGACGACGACCTGCCGGAGATTTACGTCGGCGAGAGCGACGACTTCTCGCAGCGCTATACGAACGGCAAATTCCCGATCGAGTTTGACACATTCCTGATATTCACAAGCAAGGACGACAACCTTACGCGTGCACACGTCAAATGGCTGGAAGAGAAGTTGTGGGCCATCCTCAAAGGCAATAGCGGAAAAGTGGTTGTTGCCAATGCAAACAAACCCACAAGTTCGAACCTGCCTCGCGCCGATGTTGCGACGATGCAAACTTATCTTGGAAACATGATCTATGTTCTGGAAGCGCTCGGGTATGATCTCTTCTCTGTCAAGGAGAGAACCTCGACATCGCCAGCCGGACAGGCGGAACAGCGTAACGACGAGGCGCAGGACTTGATACTCGACCTCTATGCCACACTGCCTAAGCGGGTCGATGATCGGGCGTTTCTTCGCTATGAGGATGGCGCCTACATTCTAAAATCCGGCTCTAAGATCAACTTGAGGATCACGGAGAGTTTGCCGTCAAACGTGCGGAAGCTACGTGAGCAGTTAATTGGAGATGGCGGCCTTATCGAGATTGGCGATCACATGGAACTCACCAGAGACATCCCCTTTTCGAAACCTTCACCGGCCTCCGCTTTCGTTAAGGGCCGGAGCTCCACGGGCTATCAGGACTGGTTGAGAGTGACAGATAGTGTGCCGCTCGGCGCCGTTCTCGGTATTGCGGCTGCTATAAGAGAGGTGGTCTAAACGGAGTAGTAAAGCCACACTGCCGGCGCACGAGACGCAAATCGCCAGCACCACCATTCGCCGCTATGAGACAGCCCGCGCCGACCGATGCGTCGCATCTTTCAGCGGAGAGGTGGCTGAGTGGTCGAAAGC
>JAEYTV010000133.1 GCA_023433855.1 Pseudomonadota bacterium
GAACCAGAGCCAGGCGGCAATCTGGCCGGAGAAGCCGGCCGCGTCCGGATCACCGGCGAGGTCGCGGATGAAGAGGATAGTCACGACGACGGCGACGACTTCGGTCACGAAGATGACCGGGTTGCGCAGAAGCTGTCGGGGATCGAGCTTGACGACGGCGTTGCGCATCGCCGGAAACAAGATCGACGGGTCGAGAAGACCGGTAGCTTTGTGGTCTTTTGACATAGTGGTTCCTTAGAAGGTCTGGCCGGCGAGCATTGCGAAGTGTTCGACGACGGGGCCGAGCACCAATGCGGGCAGGAATTGCAGACCGCCGAGAATGAGAATGATGCCGATGAGGAGCCCGACGAAGAGCGGGCCGTCGGTCGGGAAGGTGCCGGCAGAGGCCGGCGACCTCACCTTGGCCGCGAGCGATCCGGCAATCGCCATGACCGGCACGACATAAGCGAAGCGGCCGAGCAGCATCGCGATCCCAAGCGTGGTGTTGTACCAGATCGTGTTGCCGGTAAGGCCGCCGAAGGCGGAGCCATTGTTGCCGGCCGCCGAGGTATAAGCGTAGAGGATCTCGGACAGGCCGTGCGGGCCCGCCGTGCTGACGCTCGACAGCGCAACGGGCAGCATGGCCGAGACGGCAGTGAAGCCGAGGATCACCAGCGGCAGGATGAGAACGGCGAGCATGGCGAACTTCATCTCGCGGCCCTCGATCTTCTTCCCGAGGAATTCCGGCGTGCGCCCGACCATCAGGCCGGCAACAAAGACGGAGAGCAGCGCGAAGACAAGCATGCCGTAGAGACCAGAGCCCACGCCTCCCGGCAGCACTTCGCCAAGCTGAATCAGGAACATCGGCACGAGACCGCCAAGCCCGGTGAACGAACCGTGCATGCCGTTGACGCCCCCATCCGAGAGACCCGTCGTGACAGCCGCATAAAGCGCTGTCATGGCCTGGCCGAACCGGACTTCCTTGCCTTCCATGTTTCCGAGCGCAGGATCAACGCCGCTCGCCGTCAGGATGGGATTTCCCTTCGCCTCGGCCCAGTAGGTGACGGTCACGCCGGCTATCAGAAGCACGGCCATGGCGGCGATCAGCGCCCAGCCCTGGCGACGATTTCCGACCATCTGGCCGAAGGTGTAGACGAGGGCTGCCGAGATCGAGAGCATGGCGAAGATGTTGAGATAGTTCGACCAGACGGTCGGATTCTCGAAAGGATGCGCGGCATTGACGTTGAAGAAGCCGCCGCCGTTAGTGCCGAGCTGCTTGATCGCTTCCTGGGACGCGACCGGACCGAGCGAAATCACCTGGCTGGCGCCTTCCAGCGTGGGCGCCGTAACCGACGCATCGAGTGTCTGCGGCAGCCCCATGGCAACGAAGGCGAGCGCCACGATGATGGCGAGCGGCAGCAGCACGTAGAGCGTGGCGCGGGTCATGTCGATCCAGAAATTGCCGAGCGTCGAGACCCTGGAGCGAGCAAGCGCGCGGGTGATGGCAACGGCGAGCGCCATGCCTGTCGCGGCCGACAGGAAGTTCTGTACCGCAAGCCCGGCCATCTGGCTAAAATGGCTCATCGTCGTCTCGCCGCCATAGTTCTGCCAGTTCGTATTGGTGACGAAGGAGACGGCGGTGTTGAAGGCCAGATCGGCCGGAACGCCGGGGAATCCTTGGGGGTTCAGCGGCAGATATGCCTGCAGCCTGAGCATCGCATAGAGCGCAAGGAATCCGGCGAGCGAGAAGGCGAGCATGGCAAGCGTGTAGGCGAGCCAACTCTGTTCCTTCTCGGGGTTAATGCCGCTCACGCGATAAAGATCACGCTCGACGCGGCCGAGCACGGGTGAAAGAAAGGTCCGCTCGCCGGAAAACACCCGCGCCATGTAGAGGCCGAGGGGCTTGATGGTCACGAGGACGGCGAGGAAAAGGAGGCTGACCTGCAGCCATCCGACAATAGTCATGGATCTGCCCCCGATCAGAAACGCTCGGGACGCAACAGCGTCACGATGAGATAGACGCCAAGAGCGATGGCGACGAGAAGGCCGAAGAGAGGTTCAAGCATTCTTGCCTCGTCAAAGCCGGTCGAGGGCGCGGGCATAGAGCGCAAGCACGAGGAGCGTGCCGCCGCCAAGCGCGATGAAGATGAGGTCGGACATGTCCGGTTTCTCCTGTTGATACAGAAGAAGAACTAACGGAGCTTCGGGTCAGGCTTCGATTGGAAAGAGGCGATGTGGAGATAAAGAAAAGATAAGGGGGGTCCATTGGGTGTCGCCAGGGTGCATACGACCCACGACGTCAGCCCAGGCTTCGTACCAGTCGCGTACGCACGCAGACCGACGGCTTGGTATTGATTAGACGCAATGACAGAACCGATTAACCGGCCTACCTTCGAGCCTTCAGAGACTTGCCCTTATCCGCCGACAGGAGGCAACAGTGGCTATTCAGCGGAGGGTGGTGACCGGCGCGATCGCGGCTATTTCACTTGCGACGTCACCGATCGATGGAAAAGCTTGCTCGCGGATATTATCGAACAACAACGGCCAGGCGACGGTTGTCGCCCGAACCATGGACCTGGACCGCCCGGATCATGCCCAGCTTGCGGTGTTTCCGCGCGGGATGAGCCGCGTTTCGGACACAGGGGACGGCAAGCCTCTCGAGTGGACGTCGAAACATGGTAGCGTCGCGGTCACTGCCCGCGGCAGCTCGACAACGGATGGCATGAACGAGAACGGACTTGTCGCCAACCTGCTCTATCTCGGAGACACCGAATACGAGCCTCGCGACCAGCGCCCGGGGCTGTCCAACTTCATGTGGGCGCAATACGTCCTCGACAATTTCAGCACCGTCAACGAGGCGCTGGAAGGGCTGGAGTCCGTCCAGATCGTGTCTGTCGCGTCGAATGGCACGCACTGGCCGCTGCATCTTGCAATCTCGGATGCCTCAGGGGATTCGGCAGTCATCGAATTCGTCGACGGCAAGAGGGTGGTCCATCATGGGAAGGAATTCACCGTGATGACCAACGAACCGGCCTTGGAAACTCAGCTTAAGAACCTCAAGGAGTACAAGCTGTTCGGAGGCACGAAATCCCTCCCTGGCGATATCGACCCGGAAAGCAGGTTCGTTCGCGCCGCGACGTATCTGAAGACCTTGCCGCCAGCCGGCAGCGCGCAGCAGGCAATAGCCGACGCTCAGGCGCTGGCGCGCAATGTGGCCGTGCCACGCGGCGCCGTGGATACGTCCGGCAGTGAGTCCGAGGATGCCTGGCCGACCCTATGGTTCACGCTGGCGGACTCCACGAACAAAACCTACATCTTCCATTCTGCCGCTTCTCCCAATGTGTACTGGGTTGATCTGGAAGAAATCGACCTGGAGCCCGGT
This sequence comes from Pseudomonadota bacterium, assembly GCA_023433855.1. Taxonomy (GTDB): domain Bacteria; phylum Pseudomonadota; class Alphaproteobacteria; order Rhizobiales; family Rhizobiaceae; genus Neorhizobium. The sequence goes on from JAEYTV010000133.1 coordinate 3,362, forward strand.
AGCAGCGAGAAGATGCTGGACGCCTACGATACTTCGCTTGCTGGAGATATCACGCAGAAGCTCAACGAAGCCAAATGAAGATGGAGGTACGGGCCGTTAGCGTCAGTCGGCTTGCGGTTCGTCGTCCGCCTTAGCTAGCGTTGCGAATCTGATGTTCGGTCAGCGGCATCACGGTATAGCCTTCCTCAATGGGCGCTGAATACCGCACTTTTTCCCACCAAACGCTGGCTGTCGCTGCGCGTCCTTACGGGGCGAAGCAAAACCGGCCGCTTTTCAGCCATTCCAGTCACGTTGGTGAACGTTGCTGGACATCGTTGGAAGGGTTTCTGGAGCGGGTGAAGGGAATCGAACCCTCGTATTCAGCTTGGGAAGCTTCGAGAACACACAGGCAAAACAAGAAAGCGTTTCACTGACAAAAACCCTCGCCGGCATCGATCCGGCGAGGATCTTGTCACAGGAATTTCCACTTGTTTTGCGTTGGAGTGCTCCATGGACATGTCATTTCGGCCGACCGCTGTTGCGCCAATACCATCCCCCACCATACTTCCAGTACGAACCTTTGCCGAGGCCGCGGACAGTTACGTCAGGCATGGCGGCGAAGCCAAGTACCTCAGCAAGCTTCTGCCGCTGATCGGCAGCACTCCCCTCGCCACTATCGTACCTTTCGACGTCCGCGAGCTCGCGAAGATGCTGTATCCCACTCAGAGCAATGCGACGCGCAACCGGTGCGTCATCACGCCAATCCGGGCGGTTTGCTATCACGGCGCCGATCGAGGCTGGGGCCCGATCGTGAAGATCAGGAACTTTCGGGAAGAGAAGCCGAAGCGGAAGAAGGCGGCCTCGCAGGCGTGGCTGCATGCATTCGTCCGCCAGTGCGCGAAGGATGGCCTGCCCCACGTCGCCGCGCTGGTCATGTTCATGAGCCAGACCGGGGCGAGAGTGTCCGAGGCCATCGCGCTGAGATGGGAGGATGTGGACCTGGTCAACCGGACGGCCTTGCTGGTGAAGACAAAGACGGACCGGAACTCGACGAGGTGGATGACGGACCAGCTCGTCGCTCGGCTCTACAAGCTTGCCGAGGGAGCGGATCCAGCAAAGCCCGTGTTCAGGTTCACGAACCGACATGCGGTCAACGAAAGGATCGCGGCGGTCTGCCGACGCGCCGGCGTCAGCTACAAGCCGTCACACACTTGCGGCCGGCATGCATTCGCCAACAACACGCTCGCCATGGGCATCGACATCAAGTCGATCATGGATGCAGGCGGATGGCGAAGTGCCGCCGTCTTTTTAGGCACTTATGCGAACCCGAGGAACGCCGGCCGGATCGTCGCCGATCGGCACAACCTCTACCAGTTCGAGAACGAGCTATAGCCCCATTGACGCGCGGCCTCTGCAGAACATATGAGGAACGATAGGGCGTGGCGGCACCTCCCAAGCATCACATGACCGAATGCGGCTCGGTCTCGCACACGAGAGAGCAGCCGATGACCGATGAATACCGCCCAAAATACCGATGGCGGAAAACATGGTGCGACCAGGAGGATGATTTCTCCGGATTCGACGGGCCAAATGTGTTCTCCAGGTTCCACATCCATCATATGGGCTATTGGGGGTGGAGCGTCTTTCCGTACTTCGTGCAAGGCATGGCTTCCTTGGCGGCCACCGACGGCACTGCACCAACAGCCAGGGATGCTGCGAGAGACGCGGAAAGCTGCTATGACAGTATCCTCGCCGGCACCTGGCCCGGCATGAAACCTCATGACATCGAACGGGCTGCCAAGGTAGCCGCGAGACGAAACGAGCGCTGGAGGGACGTTCTTGGTGACTGAAGCGTTGGAGATCGCATGATGAGCGTCGGCCCGATCCTTATTGTCGCGATGTTCATGCTGTTTGCGATTGCGGCCTTTCAAACGGGTCGGGCGGTTCTCGCGTTCGCGGTAATGCTCTGACGCAAAGAAAAGCGCCGCTGAGCCGGTCGCGGCCGAGGGGCTGGATACCGTCACTTCGTGGTGGCGTCGGAGCGTCCAACACTACCGTATCGCCGCCTGGCTTCGTCACGCTCTTCTTCCGGCGTCTTCGTCGTGTCCACGCTTTCCTTGAACCGACGATGACCGTCGTTTCCGATGAAGGGTTTGTCGGCGTCTTTGATGGTTTGTTCCGGCATGGTGCGCACCATTCGCTTGCTACCCGGTGGGGATCTTACCTTCCGGGCGAGGTTCTATTTTCCATCTTTCCGCGCCTCATCCGAGGCATTCTTCAAGCCTTTTTCGGCTTCCTTCTTAAGCTTCTCGCGTGTTGCGTCGGCTGTCTCCGGGTCAGTTCGAGCTGCATCGCTCGTGGGGTCTGGCTTGGCCTCCGTCATGTCACTCTCCGTGGTTTCAATGGGCGAACAAAGCCGCTCGCCCATAGTTCCTCCTTGTGATCACGCGAGTGACATTCTCAAACCCGGTCGTCACGGCGACGCTCAATGCTTGCGGGCCATTTCAAGCATCAGTGCACTGACTGCTCGAGATAAGCTGTCCACTTCTGCCGCAAGTACCTCGACGCGCCTGCAGATCATGTGTGCGTGGTCCGCCTCCTTTGCCTTGGCATCGTTCAATGCCTCCACCAGATCCTCAACTGCCGCTGTGGCCTTGTTGAGCGCGGTCGGATCAACGATGACGGCTGCAACCTGAGCAGACGATGCAGACGCGGCAGGCGAATGCTGTTGCCCTTGCCAAAGTCCGAAGTACCTGACTGCGAATATGATCGCCAACACAACGCCGAAAGTCACGAGAGCTGGCGTCGGGAGATTAGCGAGCTGCTGTTCCATTCCTGATTTCCCCCTCGTCGTGTGCCGCACGATGGATGTTGACCAGTTCGCCGACCGCAAAGAGCGGGTAGATGGCGAGCCAGGTCGAGACGACATCGGAGGATGTGAATCCGTATGTGATGCCTGCCCAGATGATGCAGCCGATCGCTGCCGATATCTGTCTGATCTGCGGAGTGACCTTCTTCCGGGCCCCGTTGATGATGAGCCCGACGATGCGAAGCACTCCCACGAAGAACATTATCCAGCCGAGAAGGTCTTCCGAATGGAAAATGTCGCGGAACGCAACCCGTGCCGGTTGATTGAACGTCTGCGTTGGCAAGAGGAGAATGCAGCCGAACAAAATCATGTGAGCGGCCATGAACCATTCCATCATGCGAGGGCCGAAGCGATGCTGGATGCGTATCCAGATGCCGGGGCCCAGGTAGCCGTTATTCATTTGATCTTCCCTTCTGAAAAGAGCCGATGTTGACCTCCCTGACTGACGTGGCATTCTGCTAGAGGTCACTCGAGCAACCCCACGGAAGGGGATCGATGTTCGCTTGCAAGGACTGCCGAGACACTGGCTGGGTATGCGAAGCTCATCCCATCAAGCCGTGGGCGGGGCCCAGGTTCTGCGGGTGCGGCGCCGGCGGCATGCCCTGCCCCAAGTGCTCTGAAGACGGTGAGTGGAATGCCGACCCTGATTGGCCGCCCAACGTCTCCCGCGTCCTCCGGTCGCTGCTGCACATGTCCGGTAAGAAGGTGAATTAGCCCCAACTCGCTTTGCTCATGGCAGAATTTGCACGGCAGCGAAACAACCGGAACCAGCACACAATCGTTATGATGATGACGCCGCGATCCACAGCACGTGAAGGCTCGGTGTGGAGAAAGCGCTTGTTGACCTTGTGAAAAAGCCGCCCCGAAGGGCGGCAGTCGCATCACCTTGACCGATTGACGTTCCTGACGTCGGCACATTCGACAATCGCCATCTCGATGAAATAGACGAGCGCACGCATTTGGCTTTCTGCGGCCATCTCACGCAATTGTAGGAGTATCGCCTGAATGTAATCGAGTTGGTCGGCCTTCGATACTTGCTTCATCTTCGCCTCCTTGTTGGCAGAGGTAGCGTCGGATGAAATAGCGAGCCCGCGAACTCACCTTTGAGTTTACGTGCGAGCAACGTTTGCGCCCTGGCCTTCCGGCTCGGCTTGTGAATTTACGGCCGTTCAAACGAGGGAAGGCTTCCCGCCGAAGATGCCACGTCAGCCATTGTGGCGGCAGACCAGGCGAGGCACGAGACGACGTCATCGCTAGATACAAGCCCTGTCTGCGGAACAACAATTTAGCATGATTGGTTTGAGCGTCGGAGGGTGCTCTGAATGAAGGACCCAAAGGCGTGGCTCATCCCCGTAACCTATGTGG
>JAEYTV010000256.1 GCA_023433855.1 Pseudomonadota bacterium
CGCCGCTCGACCCCCACCTCAAGGCCCTCGAAAACGAAGCCATCCACATCTTCCGCGAAGTTGCGGCGGAATTCGACAAGCCGATCATGCTGTATTCGATCGGCAAGGACTCTTCCGTGCTGCTGCACTTGGCGCGCAAGGCGTTTTACCCCGGCCGGGTCCCCTTCCCGCTCCTGCATGTCGACACGACCTGGAAGTTCCGCGAGATGATCGAGTTTCGCGACGAGATCGCCGCGAAATACGAGCTCGACCTGGTCGTGCACACCAACCCGCGTGGCAAGGCCGAGAACATTACGCCGTTTACCCGCGGTTCGGCCTTCTACACCGACATCATGAAGACCGAGGCCCTGCGCCAGGCGCTCGATGCCGGCGGCTATGACGCAGCCTTTGGCGGCGCACGGCGCGACGAGGAAGCTTCGCGCGCCAAGGAGCGCATCTATTCCTTCCGCACGCCGGATCACAAATGGGATCCCCGCAACCAGCGTCCGGAACTCTGGAACGTCTATAACGGCATGATCAAGAAGGGCGAAAGCGTGCGCGCCTTTCCCCTCTCCAACTGGACGGAAGTCGACATCTGGCGCTACATCCAGGCGGAAGACATCCCCCTCGTGCCGCTCTATTACTCGGCGGAACGCCCTTACGTGGAGCGTGACGGCATGCTCATCCTTGCCGAGGATCCACGGCTTCCGCTGCTGCCCGGGGAGCAGGTGCAGCGCGGCATGATCCGTTTCCGCACGCTTGGCTGCTTCCCCTTGACCGGTGCGATCAGGTCCAATGCCACGACGCTGGAGGATGTGATCTCCGAACTCGAAATCGCCACTGTTTCCGAACGCCAGGGCCGCGCCATCGACCGCGACCAGTCCGGCTCGATGGAAAAGAAGAAGCGCGAAGGATATTTCTAAGATGACAGCTCCTGCACAAGGCGCCCTCGCAGCCGTTCTGCCCTTTGCCGATCCTTGCGCTGCGGCGCGTGACAGTCGCCCGCTGCGGCTCATCACCTGCGGCTCCGTCGACGACGGAAAGTCGACGCTGATCGGCCGTCTTCTGTGGGACACGAAAGCGGTCAAGGAAGATCAGGCAGCAACGCTTGCCCGCGATTCCGGGCAGCAGAACGATCTCGGCCTGCCCGACTTCGCCCTTCTCCTCGACGGCCTGCAGGCAGAGCGGGAACAGGGCATCACGATCGACGTCGCCTACCGCTACTTCTCGACCGAGCGGCGCTCCTTCATCGTGGCGGACACGCCCGGCCACGAGCAGTATACGCGCAACATGGCAACCGGCGCCTCGACCGCCGACCTTGCCGTGCTGCTGACCGATGCCCGTACCGGCATTCTCGAGCAAACCCGCCGTCACGCAACCATCGCGTCGCTGATGGGCATCCGGCAGTTCGTTCTGGCCGTGAACAAGTTCGACCTGGTCGGCTACGACCGGGCCGTCTTCGAAAAGATCTCGCATGACTTCAGGGAATTCGCGCTGTCTCTCGGCGTGAGACAGATCACGCCCATTCCAATGTCGGCGCTGAGGGGCGAGAACGTCGTCTACACGGCTGAGGCCGCCATGCCCTGGTATGATGGTCCGACCCTGATCGAGGCGCTGGAGCTTGCAACCGTGCGCTCGGCGCAGGCGGGCGGCTTCCGCCTCCCCGTCCAGCGCGTTGCGCGCCCCGGCGAGAGCTTCCGCGGCTATCAGGGGACCGTTGCCGGCGGGTCCATCAAGCCTGGCGACAGCGTCGCAATCCTGCCCTCCGGCACCGTCGCCAACGTCAAGCAGATCGTGACCTTCGATCTGGTGCGCAACGCTGCGGTGGCAGGCGACGCGATCACGCTGGTGCTCGACCGTCAGGTGGATGTCGCGCGCGGGGACATGATCGTTTCCATCGACGCGCCGCCGATGACGGGATTGCACTTCGATGCGCAGCTCGTTTCCCTGCAGCCGGGCGGAATAGAGCCCGGCAAGCGCTACTGGCTGAAGAGCGGCTCGCGCCGCCAGCGCGTCACCGTCGAGCCGACCTCGCAGCTGGAGCTCGCCACCGGCAAGTGGCTGCCCCATGCTTCCACGCTTCAGATGAATGCTATCGGCAAGGTGCGGCTTTCTTTCGAGGAAAACGCGATCTTCGATGCCTACGAGCAGAACCGCTCCACCGGCGCCTTCATCCTGATCGACCCCGATACGCTCAACACGGTCGGCGGCGGCATGGTGACGGCGAAGCGGGCCGAACTCGGCGGAATCCACAAGGAGGGCCAGCGGGTGCTGCTGTCGTTGCCGGCGGATCTTGCCGAACAACTGATGGCGAGCGAGCTCTTCGCAAGCCGTCGCGACGAGGCGGAAATCCGCCGTCTCACGGCCAAGCAGGCGACGGAGATCTTCTCGAACGCCGCCAGCGATATCTGATTTCTGTCCTGCCACGCAAGAAAGGGGCCGCCTGGCCCCTTTCCTGGTTTCTGCAATCCCGTTGTCAGCCTTTGACGGCAATCGGCTGGGTTTCCTCCGTCCTGCCGGAGAAATAGTTCGACAGGAGGTCGGCATGCAGAACAGCGGACTGGGTGCGGCGCTGGCCACCGCCTATTTCTCCCCGGCAGCGGCAGTGCCGAGTGCCATCTTCAGCGTCTGGCACAACATCTCCGGCGCGATCGATGGCGATTGCCTTCCGCTTGGCGAGCGTCAAGCCACTTGCCTTGGCGGCGAAGAAGCCCAGCAGGTAACCGAGGCCGTTGTGCAGCACGACCACCAGGAAGATCATCAGACCGGACTCGGCAATAGCACCGCGGCTTGCTGCAACCACGGCCGAGACGATAAGCACGATGCCAACGACGCTGACGAGCGGCAGGGTGGGCACGGCAGCCTTCACCACACGCGGCAGGAGCTTCTGGGCGGCAAAACCGACGGCGAGCGGAAGCAGGACAACCTTCACGATGCTGATGAACATGGCCCAGGCATCGACCGGGAGGTATTGGCTGGCGAAAAGCCAGACAAGAAACGGCGTCAGTATCGGAGCGGCCAGCGTGGTCACGCTCGTGCAGGCTACCGAGAGGGCGACGTCACCCTTGCTCAGATATGTCATGACGTTGGATGACGTCCCCCGGGGCAGCAGCCGACCAGAATGACACCGGCGGCGACTTCCGGCGACATGGGGATGAGCATCGTCAGCAGCACCGCCAGCACCGGCATGATCAGGAACTGCGAAAGGACGCCGATTCCGACATCAAACGGCCGCTTCACCACTTCCCGGAAATCTTCCACCGAAAGGGTAAGGCCCATGCCGAACATGATGATGCCGAGCAGCGTGACGATAAACGGAGCGATCTGCCGGAAGACATCGGGAAACAGGTAACCGAGAACGGCGAAAACGACGACCCACAGGGCGAAGGTCTTGCCTACAAAGGCAGAGAACAGAGCGAGCTTTTTCAATATGGCCTCCTTCTAATAGAGGGGCGCAATACTCTGCCCATCCGCGGCGTCAAGGCCACTTCTGCCCTAATTCGTACAGCCGGCCTGCTGCGCCGACCCGGGGGCGCACGCATGGACCGCAATGCAGGTCTGGAACTCGATCGGCTCCGGAGCGTTCGACCGAGATGGATGAACGGGAAAAACAGGTTCAGAACACCGAGAAGACGGCGAGCTCAAACATGATGAGGTTCGTCGCGATCATCTTCGCGATTGCACTGGTGCTTGCGGCTCTCTGGTTCTTCTTCCTCACGCCGGGCGACCCGTCGGCCATCGCGAGCTAGGCCGCGCCGCAGGCGAGCAACTGAGGCCCGGCCGTTTACTGATCCACCGCGTGAGGAGATGGGGCGCCCGGCTGGTCGTCGACGGACGCCTTGAATGGTCTTGAGCCCACGGTGAGCGCGATCGCGACAACCGCGATCACGGCCAGGATGATGATATTTCGCTTGTTCATGTCGAGGGCTCCGGTTCCCCTCGGGAACCTCGCAGACCGGTGGAAGTTCCCGAACAGCCGGTGCGTTCCGTCCGTGGCGCGCATCCGGCGTTTTGGCCTAGAGCGCGTTCATGCTTGGAAGCAGTGATTCGACTTCCTTGCGTCGCTTTTCGTCGAGCGGCTGGATGTTCTCCTGCCAGAACGCTTCTGCCTCCGGAGGTTCGCCTTCCCACTTTCGCACATTGATGATGTTGTCGTCGATCTTGGATTTTCGGCTCCCGCCGAGCCTCAGATATTCCTCCGCCAGCCTTTTCGCTTCCGTCATCTCGTTCTCCTGCCGTTGATGCGTTCAGCCGTCCGGGTCGTTCGTGCATCAGCCCGTCATGCCGATCAGAAACCCCCGCCGAAGCTGCAAGTTCCATGGGAACCAACGGGGACAAATCCAGTTGAGGGGTACCACAACAAAAGAGCACATCATGGCTGAAACATCAGAAACCCGCACGATCTTTGTCACCGGACTGAAGAACGCCCACGCCATGGAGAACCAGGCGCTGGCGATCATGAAACCTCAACTCGCGCGGATCGAGAATTATCCGGAGGTGGCAGCCCGTCTTGACCAGCACATCCGTGAGACGGAAGGCCAGATCAAGCGGCTCGAGGACGCGCTCGCAAGTCTCTCCGAAGATCATTCGACCCTGAAGGACATGGCCTTGTCATTTACGGGCAGCATGGCTGCACTGGGACATACCGTGGCCGGCGACGAGATCATCAAGAACTCGCTGGCGAACTTTGCCTTCGAGAACTTCGAGATCGCAGCCTACAAGTCGCTCATCACGGTGGCGGAACTTGGCGGCTTCCCCTCGCTTGCGCCCGCCCTGCAGGCCAACCTGGACGAAGAGATCGCCATGGCCCGATGGCTGGACGACAACCTGCGCGCCGTGACCATCAAGTTCGCCTCGCTCAAGGAAGCTGGGGAAACGGCAAAAATCTGACCGCGCAATTTGCGGCTGGTCGCGAGCGGCCGGCCGCCTCTTCCAATGCAGCGACATGCCCGATGACGGAAAGCCGGATTTTTCGACGCTCCGCCCGGACGCACTGCCGTTGAGGCAGGGAGCCGACGTCCCATGGACGGAACATTTGGCGCCTCGGCCAGTTCGCGTTCACAATCCCGGAGGTGGCGCCATGACAAACCAGCTTTCCCTTTCCAAGGAGGATGTCGCCGAGATCCGCGAGTCGGGGGCCGGCACCAAGGTTTTTGCCCATGACCTTGCCTACCGAACCCTGTCTATCGTCAACGTGATCTTCTTCGGAGCTCCGGCCGGCGGAAGCGAGTGGGTGCTGATCGACGCAGGCCTTGGAATATCCTCCAGGACGATCATCGACTGCGCAGAGCACCGTTTCGGGAAAGACCGGCCGCCGGCCGCGATCGTCATGACCCACGGACATTTCGACCACGTTGGTGCGCTCGATACCCTGTCGCGCCACTGGGACGTGCCGGTCTACGCACATCCCCTCGAACTTCCCTATCTCAGCGGACAAGCGTCCTACCCGGCGGCCGACCCGCTGGTGGGTGGCGGCGCGATGGCATTGCTCTCGCCGCTCTTCCCCCGCTCTCCTGTCGATGTCGGCTCACGCCTCCATGCCCTGCCCCCGGACCACAGCGTGCCATGGATGCCGGGATGGAAATGGCTTCACACGCCCGGCCATGCGCCCGGCCACATTTCGCTTTGGCGGGAAAGCGACCGGACACTCATTGCCGGCGACGCGATCGTGACGACCGGCCAGGAGTCGGTCTACGAAGCGCTGGCCCAGACCCCGGAGATGCATGGCCCTCCGCGCTACCTGACACCGAACTGGGAGGAAGCCGAAGCCTCCGTCAAGCTTCTGGCGGCGCTCGAGCCCGAACTGGTCATATCGGGCCACGGCATGCCCGTCAGAGGAGCTCATATGCGGGCGCGCCTGCATGAGCTTGCGGACAACTTCCGGGCCATTGCCGTTCCAGAGGGCCGGTACTACGACCTGCATCCTGCGCGCCCGGGTGACCGGGGCAATGATGCCTATCGATAGACGCGTGCCGCGACCGACCATATCGAGAGACTATGGCGCGGCAATCCTCCCAGGGAATTCCAATGGAGATCGATCCAGCCGCTGTCTTCGATGAAACGGACGTGCTGCGGGCCCGCCGGCTCAACCGCGTACTGGCTGTTCTTCCGCGTTACCATACAGGCCGGCGCTGGAACGCCCGCATCATCAACTCGCTGATGCGGGCCAGCCAGGCGATCTTTCCCGGGATCGGCAGATCCGTCAGCACCCGCCAGGTGAGTATCCCCTCGCGCGGAAAGACCATCGATCTCAGGCTGCTGGGCGACGCAGACGGCATCGCGGGGATCTATCTCCATTTCCACGGAGGCGCCTGGGTGCTCGGCAACGCCCGCCTCGACGACGGCTGGAATGCGGGCTTTGCCCGCGCCTGCCGGATAAGGGTTGTCAGCGGGGATTTTCACCTGGCCACGGACGACGACCTGGAGCAGACCATGGAGGATGCGGTCGCCATCCTGGAATGGGTTCTGGACCACCGCCACGCGCTCGGTGCAGAACGCGTCATCGTGGGAGGTGAATCCTCGGGTGCGCATCTCGCCGCAGTGGCTTTGTTGCGGGTTGCAGCAAAGCGACCACCCGAGGCGATAGCGGGCTTCCTGTCCTTTTGCGGCGCCTTCGACATGCGCGGCTCCGAGAGCCTGCGAGACGCGCGGAAGAGCCTGATCGTCAGCGCCCGTTCAGCGCGTGACAATCTCGATCGACTGACCGCCGGAGCGCCCGCTCAGTCACGATCCTCCCCGGTCATCTCTCCGATCCATGCCGCCTTGTCAGGGATGCCGCCATCGCTTTTCATCGCCGGCAGCCTCGACCCCATCGTTGACGACAGCCGCAGGATGCACGCCCGCTGGCAGAAGGACAGCGGCAATGCCGCCCTGCTGGTTGCCCCCGAGGGACCGCATGGCTTCGAACGGTTGCCCACACGCCTTGCCTGCAAGACCAGGACCTACGCCTTCGCCTGGATCGAACAGCAGTTCGCCGATGCGGGAAGGCCGCAGCTTCGCTCCGCCTCTGCTCGCGGCGTCCCGACCATCTAAGCACCAAATATCGGAGAACATCATGACTGCGCCTATCAGAGCGCAGCAGATCCGCACGGCTGCAAGGCGCCCCTAAGCGGCGGACGCGGTCTCGAGCGTCATTCGCCCTTTCATCCATTGCAGTAGCGACAACGCTTCCTCGAATTCAATTCGTCCACCATCGATGAGATCGAAGTATTGAGGATATAAAATGTAGGCGGCGGCAAAGATTTGCTCCGTCGTTCTCGACGCTTGCCGTCTGGGGCATTCGACCCGATCGTCAGTGGCTCCCCAACCAGCGTAAAACGGCATCCCATAACAAGTGACGGGAATACCCCGGATCAGCGCCTCAAATCCGGAAAGAGAACTGATCGTCACCACGCGGTCGACAGTCTTGAAGGCATCGGCAAGCGTCACGTCCTGATCAAGGACGAGAGAAACGCCGCGTACCTCGTCAGGGCTTGATTGCGGTGGGTCTTTCCGGATGCCGCGCAGCACTTCCGGGTGAGGCTTATAG
>JAEYTV010000276.1 GCA_023433855.1 Pseudomonadota bacterium
ACAGCGGTAGCACACATCCCCCTCCCGCCCTACATTGCCGACAAGCGCGCCGAGGACGAACGGGATCGCCAGGATTACCAGACGATCTATGCCCGCGAAGAAGGCGCCGTTGCAGCGCCCACGGCAGGTCTGCATTTCACGCCTGAGCTTTTCGCAGCGCTGGACGCTGCCGGCATCGAGCGTCACTTTGTGACCCTGCATGTCGGGGCGGGAACCTTCCTGCCCGTCAAGGCCGACGATACCGCCGATCACCGCATGCACCAGGAGATCGGCCAGGTAACCCCCGAGACGGCCGCACGGCTGAATGCGGTAAGGCGGGCAGGGGGCCGCATCGTATGCGTCGGGACCACATCCCTGCGCCTCCTTGAAAGCGCTGCCGCCGACGATGGCACCATATCCGCCTGGAGCGGTCCCACCGGAATCTTCATCACGCCCGGTTACCGCTTCAAGGCAGTCGACATGCTGATGACCAACTTCCATCTGCCCCGATCGACGCTCTTTATGCTGGTGTCGGCCTTTTCAGGGCTCGACACTATGCGCGCCGCCTATATGCACGCAATACAATCCGGCTACCGCTTCTACTCTTACGGCGACGCGAGCCTTCTCCACCGGACCGATAAATGACGAAAGACTTCCAGTTCGAACTCAAGGCCACCGATGGCGGCGCCCGCCTAGGTGAGATCAGCATGCCGCGCGGCACGATCAGAACGCCAGCCTTCATGCCGGTCGGAACGGTTGGAACCGTCAAGGCGATGTATCTCGATCAGGTCCGCGACACCGGGGCTGACATCATTCTCGGGAACACCTATCACCTGATGCTGCGGCCGGGCGCCGAGCGCGTCGCGCGCCTTGGTGGCCTTCACAAGCTTATCGGCTGGCGATATCCGATCCTCACCGACAGCGGCGGCTTCCAGGTGATGTCGCTGTCGGGACTGCGAAAGCTCGATGAAAAGGGAGTGACGTTCAAGAGCCACGTCGACGGCAGCCTCCACCATATGTCGCCCGAACGCTCCATAGAAATCCAGGGCTTGCTGGGATCCGACATCCAGATGCAGCTTGACGAGTGTGTCGCGCTTCCTGCCGATCCCAATGAGGTCGAGCGTGCCATGGAACTGTCGCTGCGTTGGGCCGAACGCTGCCGCGTGGCGTTCGGCGACCAGCCCGGCAAGGCGATGTTCGGGATCGTTCAGGGCGGCGATCAGCCGAACCTTCGCATCCGCTCTGCCGAAGGGCTGACACAACTCGACCTCAAGGGGTATGCCGTTGGCGGTCTCGCAGTCGGCGAGCCGCAGGACGTGATGCTGAAAATGCTCGAAACCACGCTGCCGGTCCTGCCGGCGGAAAAACCACGCTATCTGATGGGCGTGGGTACGCCGGACGATATCCTGAAGTCCGTTGCACGCGGCATTGACATGTTCGATTGCGTGATGCCGACCCGGTCGGGGCGCCATGGCTTGGCATTTACCCGCCGAGGCAAGGTCAATATCCGCAATGCGCGCCATGCTGAAGACATGCGGCCCCTGGACGAACAGTCGAGCTGTCCCGCCGCACGTGACTATTCGCGCGCCTATCTGCATCACCTGGTTCGCTCCGATGAAGCGCTCGGCGGCATGCTCCTGTCGTGGAACAACCTGCATTATTATCAGGAGCTGATGATGGGCATCCGCCAAGCGATCAGCGAGGGCCGCTTTGCGGATTTCTTCGCGGAAACCCAGGAGACCTGGGCGAGGGGCGACATAGACCCTCTATGACGTACCGCCGAAGGCGTATCTTCGGCATTTCTTGGTGGGAGGCTTCCGATGTGCCGCGAGCGGTTCCCAAGGGGGGGTAATCCAACGGGCGCCGCTAATTGGCCCATAACGGTGGATATTGGGTTGAGCCTAGAGGGCTTAGCCGCTAACCAGAGTGACATGACTTGCCGAAAACAGGTGACACTGTGATCGATCCATACGAGATGCTTGGTCTTCCCCGAGAGGCTGACGGCGCTGCCGTCAAGTCTGCCTATCGCAAGCGCGCCAAGTCAGCCCATCCGGACGCGGGCGGGGACGTGGACACCTTCAGCAGGTTGACGACGTCCTATGAGCTTCTGTCCGATCCCATTCGTCGCAAGGTCTACGACGATACCGGTTACGACCCGGAACTGGCCGACACGAAGGATCTTCAGGGCCTGGTGATTCTCGAGGCCCTGATCAATGAGGTGGTCCTGGACGAGCGGGAGCCGGGTAGCTTCGACCCCGTGGCCGCAATGCGAAGGAAACTGACCGATAAGATCGTCAGCGCGCGGTTTCACATCCTCGAGATGGAGCGGCATCGTGCGCGCATCCGCAACCATATCGACCGGATTGCAAGGAAGCCGAATGCCGACGTGCTGGGACGGATGCTCCGTTCTCGCTGCGAAACGATCGATGGAGCGATCAGCAAGGCAGAGAGCGAAATCGGCCATATAGAAACGGCTTACCACATGCTGGATGGTTACTCCTACGAAGTAGATCCGGTTACGGAGTTGAAGACGGCGGCGGAATAATCTGTCGCCTTTGTCCGCCTCCGCTCTCTCGACGCGTGAGCAACCGACTGCATGTGATTGTTTTCAGAGGAATTCATGACCCTTATCATACGCGATGCTACCGCCGAGGACGCAGCATTGCTGTTCGGATTCATTCGCGAATTGGCGACCTACGAACGCGCTGAACATGAGGTTTCCGCGACCGTAGAGACCGTCCGGCAATCCCTGTTCGGCGAACAATCGGTGTCGCGGGCGCTGATCTGTGAAGCCGATGGAGAGCCTGTGGGCATGGCTATCTGGTTTTTCAGCTACTCGACATGGCAGGCAAGGAACGGGCTTTACCTGGAGGACCTCTATGTCACGCCAAGCGCGCGGCGATCCGGTGCGGGCACGGCGATGTTGAAGCGGTTGGCGAAAATTGCGCTTGAAAACGGATGCGGTCGCTTCGAATGGAGCGTCCTCGACTGGAACGTTCCGGCCATCCGCGTCTATGAAGCGATCGGCGCTGAGCCGATGACCGAGTGGATCCGCTACAGGCTCAGCGGTGAGAAACTGAAGAACTTCGCCGAGGAAGCGTAGCGGACGCTTGGTTGGTCGAGCTGGCTTCGATGTTGGAAGCCGCGTTCAGGCGCGGGGAGTGAGAGATTCGCCATCGCAGGAACCGGACCTTCAAACCTTGCGCCTTGATCCGCAAATCGCATAAGGTAGATTATGGAACTGTAACTAAGGTCCGGAACCCGTGATGGAAGGATTGCAAGCGCTGATCGCTGTTGCCTTAGTGCCAGGCCGGCTTCGGTCTTCCCGATGATCCTGAGCCGGGTTTTTAGATCGCCCAGGATCATGCCCGCTGACGCGCGCGAGCATCAGAGTTCCACCTCCACTTCGAAACTCAGGCCGTCGTAAGCCGGCTCGACATGCGACGGTGTCTCCGCCATCACGCGATCGTAGTCGAGAGGAATATGCATGTGCGTCAGGATGGCGCGCTTCGTCTGCAGGCGCGAGATCCAGTCCAAAGCTTGTTTGAGCGACAGATGGCTCGGATGATAGACGTATTGCAGCGCGTCCAGGATCAGCACGTCCAGATCCTGAAGTGCGGCGACACTTTCCGGTGGAAAATCACTGACGTCACTCGAATAAGCCACATCCCCGATCCGGAAGCCCAAGGAGTGGATGTCTCCGTGCATCTGGCGATACGGACGGACGCGGATTGCTCCTCCCGGGCCATCGATGACGATCGTCTCGTCCATTGACTGGATCAGCTTTGGCAGAACGATGGGCGGATAATTGCCGCCGGGCGGCGTTTCCATGGCATAGCCAAAGCCCTGACGTATGCGGTCCATCGTATGCTTTTCCGCGTAGATCGGAATGCGGTGACGCTGCAGCATGAAATAAGTCCGCAGATCATCGATGCCATGTATATGGTCTGCATGCGCATGGGTATACAGGACAGCATCAACACGTTTCACCTGCGCGGCAATCATCTGGTGGCGGAAATCGGGCCCCGTATCCACCACCACCACGGTGCTGTTTCCGTCCGGACCTATCTGCTCGATCAGGAAGGCTGCTCGGGTCCGGCGGTTCTTCGGATTGCCCGGATCGCACGCGCCCCAATCGCCATTAGGTCTCGGTACGCCCGGTGAGGACGAACAGCCAAGAATGGTGAAGCGTTGCCGATAGCGCGCCACTGCTCAAAGCCTTGGCATCTTTGAAAAGACGCGGAGTGCGTTATCGGTGGTGATGCGCGCCATGTCCTCGTAGCTGATGCCACGGCATTCCGCGAGCACTTCGGCTGTGTTCGCCACGTAGGCGGGCTCGTTTCGCTTTCCGCGCCACCGCTTCGGCGCCAGATAAGGGGCGTCGGTTTCCACCAGCAGCCGATCCTTGGGAACAGTGCGTGCGATCGCCCTCAATTCCTCCGATTTCGGAAATGTTAGGATGCCTGAAAAGGAGATGTAGCCACCAAGGGCGACGCCCACTTCGGCGAGCCGCGCTCCAGACGAGAAGCAGTGCAGGATGAACGGGAAAGCCCCCTTCCCGCTTTCCTCCTCGAGAATGGTGATCATGTCTTCGTCGGCGCTACGGCTATGGATCACCAGGGGAAGCCCGGTTTCACGGGCAGCGGCAATATGCCGGATAAAGCCGGTCTTCTGGTCAGCGGGGGTCTGAGTGTCGTAGAAGTAGTCGAGCCCGGCTTCGCCGATCGCCACGATCTTAGCGTGAGAACGCGCTATCCGGACGAGGTCGCCAGTTTGGACGTCCAGTTCGTCGCCCGCATTGTTCGGATGCGTCCCTACCGAGCAGAACACCGACGGGTATTGGTCGGCAATTGCCAGCACTCCTTCGAGCTTTTTGACTCGCGTCGAGATCGTCACCATCTGCCTGACGCCGGCTTCTTCTGCACGCGCTATGATGGCGTCTCGTTCTTCGGCGAAATCCGCAAAGTCCAGATGGCAATGGGTGTCGATCAGCATGACGATCCCTTACGAACTCACATCCGCAGCGACATAGCGCGGAAAGACCGGCTGCGGAGCGTCAAGCGGCGTTCCGGGCACAAGACGCCCGGTTTCGCCGAGCGCGGCAAAATCGCGTTTCTCCGCAGGCGCAGCCACCAGGTCCAGGAGCTTGGAGGCGGATTCGGGCATGAAGGGCTGCAGTAGGATCGCCACCTGGCGCACCACCTCGGCTGCCACGTAAAGCACCGTCCCCATCCTGGTGACGTCGGTCTTGCGGAGCACCCAGGGGGCTTGTGCGGCAAAATACCGGTCCGTTTCGGAGACCACTCCGATGATGGCGGCAACCGCCCTATGAATTGCCTGCTTGTCCATCTCCTCCCGGCAAATCGCGAGCAGTCCGTCCACGGCCGACAGAAGTTCCTCGTCGGCATCGGTCAGTTCCGCCGGCTGAGGGATCAATCCGTCGCAGTTCTTGACGATCATCGACAGGGAGCGGCTGGCGAGGTTTCCGATACCGTTTGCCAGATCCGCGTTCACCCGGGCGGCGATGAGTTGGTCGTTGCAGTTGCCGTCCTGTCCGAAGGAGATCTCGCGGCAGAGATAATACCGTACGTAATCGAGACCGAATTTGGACAGAAGGTCGAACGGATCGACGACGTTTCCAACCGACTTCGACATCTTCTCGCCGGCATTGAGAACAAAGCCGTGCGCAAAGACGCGCTTCGGAAGCGGCAGCTTTGCCGACATCAGAAAGGCAGGCCAGTAAACGGCATGGAACCGGATGATGTCCTTCCCGATGATGTGGGCGTCCGCCGGCCAGTATTTTGCCCGGGGACCCGTGGGATCGTCCAAGTACCCGGTCGCGGTGAGATAGTTCGTCAGCGCGTCGACCCACACATACATGACATGGTCAGCATCGTTGGGCACCTTGATGCCCCAGTCGAAGGTGGTTCGTGAAATCGACAGGTCCTTCAGCCCCGACTTCACGAACGAAATAACTTCGTTGCGACGCTCGTTAGGGCCAATGAAGTCCGGATTCTCTTCGTAGTGTCTGAGGAGCCGCTCCTCGTAGGCCGACAACTTGAAGAAGTAGCTCGATTCCTCGACCCACTCGACCGGTGTGCCCTGCGGTCCATAACGGATACCGTCGCGCAGTTCGGTTTCGTTCTCGCCGTAATAAGCCTCGTCACGCACCGAATACCAGCCGGCATAGGTGTCCTTGTAGACGTCACCGTTATCAGCCATCCGGTTCCAGATCGCTTTGCAAGCGTCGTGGTGCCGGGGTTCGGTGGTGCGGATAAAGTCGTCGTTCGACGCGTTCAGCAGTCGACCCATCTCGCGGAATTCGGCCGAGTTGCGCTCCGCAAGATCAGCGGGAGAGATGCCCTCCGCGCGCGCCGTCTGCTGCATCTTCTGCCCATGTTCGTCCGTGCCGGTCAGGAAGAACACATCCTTGCCGTCAAGGCGCTGAAATCGCGCCATCGCATCCGTCGCGATCAGTTCGTAGGCGTGGCCGATATGCGGCCTGCCGTTCGGATAGGAAATCGCGGTCGTGATGTAATAGGGTGTTTTGTCCGGCATCGTTCACTCGAGCGCTGAAGGAGTTCTCCCGCGCTCTTAGCGCATGTTTTGCACGAGAGAAACACAAACTTCCGCGCAACACCTCGCGGGTACGTCCGGCTAGCGCTTCACAGCCTCCAGGACGGACAGGATGGTCTGCTTGCGATCAAGATTGTAAGCTTGTGCCGTAGCGATCTTATCGGTGATATCGCTGACAAGCCGGGCGCCCTGGTCGGCAGCCGCGAGATCACCTGAAAGGGCTGCCCCCTTTGCGCGATCGATGAGATGCCCCGCCAGATGCTCCAGAAAGAAGTTGAAGATCACGTCGCTGTCCTTGCCGGAGAGTACGTCCGCCAGCCGGTGCATGGCTTTCCGGGCGGCAGGACCTTCCGCCTCGATGACTTCGTTGAAGGCCCCGATGATTTCGATCCCGCCATAGTTCAACAGCTTCAGCGCCGTTGCAACGCTGCCCTTCGACAGCGTCAGCACGATGTCCTGCGTCCTGCCCCCATCGAGCGGCATGCCGAGGTTCGCCAATGCGCTCGCGAGCTCCTTGTCACCGAGCGGAGACAGCTTCAGCGACTGGCAGCGGGAGCGGATGGTCGGCAGCAGTTTCCCGGGCGCGTGGGACAAGACAAGGAACAGTGCGCGGCGGGGCGGCTCCTCCAATATCTTGAGGATCGCGTTCGCCGCATTTCGATTAAGGTCGTCGGCCGGATCGATGATGACGATCCGCCAGCTTCCGGAGCCAGAGGTTTGAGAAAAGAAATGTCCGGCTCTGCGTGCCTCATCGACCGTGATCGCGGATTTCGCGCGCCCCGTCCTCTCGTCCAGCGGACGCGTCAGATGAAGAACGTTATGAGAAGCTCCTGATGCAACCTGGCGACTGATCGGCGCGTCCAGATCCGGATCGGCCATCCGTTCAGGCGCTGTGGCCGGATCGGGATAGGTCAATACGTGATTAGCGAAACGGAAGGCGAGCGTGGCTTTGCCGATCCCCTCCGGCCCCTCTATCAGGAGGGCATGATGCCCCTTTCCAGAGCGGTAGCTTTGGGCCAGAAAATCCTCAGCCGCTTCGTGTCCGAAGAGCTGGGGGTTGCGTGCCGGCGCAGTTGCCCCGTCCAGCAATCCGGGGATTTCATCGCTCATCCGACCGATTCCGCGCTGCTGGCGGGAGCGGGCCGCGGTATATGAACCAGGGGCTCCACGATCGCAAAGATCTCGTCGGCGATTTCGTCCTCCGATTGCGCGGCATCTACCACGCGGCAGCGTTGGGGTTCATTTTCGGCTATCTCGAGATAGGCTTCGCGGCGCTTCTCGTGCGTCTCGATTTCCTCGCGCTCGAATCGATCTGGCGCGCTGTCAGCTCCACGAGCGCGTGCACGGGAAAGACCGGTTTCAGCAGGCAGGTCGAGAATAACGGTGCAGTCAGGCAGAACGCCGTTTGTCGCTACCCTTTGCAGGGCCTCGATATAGTCCGCACCGAGATTCCCGGTAACCCCTTGATAGACACGCGACGAATCAATGAACCTGTCACACAGCACGATGGCGCCACTTTCAAGGGCGGGCCTGATGACCTCTTCAACATGGTCGTGGCGGGCTGCCGCGAACAGAATGGCTTCCATCCGGACCCCGAACTGTTCCGCCGCACCGGAAAGCAGGACATGCCGGACCGCTTCGGCGCCCGGCGACCCACCCGGCTCTCGAGTGGTCAGGACGTCGTAACCCCTGCGGCGCAGCCGGTCAGCCAGGCGTCGGATCTGGGTGGATTTGCCGGCACCCTCCCCGCCTTCGAAAGTCACAAACAATCCGGGATGTTCTGCCACATGTATTTCCGCACTCATCTTGTCGTCAGATTATAGCCCATAACGGTGCAGTGCGAAACAACGCAGGTGTCAAAGCCAGAAGAACATCAGCTCCAGCAAGGCGTCGGTCGCCCTGCTGGCGAGACTTCCCGTGCTGACGGCTCCACGGGTTACCAGCGGCACCTCCCGCATGAGCCGCTCCCCGGCCGAGATCCTGAGGATCCCGACGGACTGGCCATCCGCGACCGGCGCCCGTAGCGGCCACCGGTATACGATCCGTCCCGCAAGACGATCCGGATTGTTGGTTGGCAGGTAGATCTCGACGTCCTCCTCGGC
>JAEYTV010000308.1 GCA_023433855.1 Pseudomonadota bacterium
TGTCAGAGCTCTGGGGGAGCGGGGTGTGCAGCAGGCTGCTTTTATCCGGCCGGGGCGCATCTGGCGGGAGGACATCGAACCATATGCAAAGATCGTGGAAAGTCATTTCCGCAATCTGTCCCCCGACCGTCTCCTTCTGCCCCTGCGCGCAAGCTGGATGGCGAGGCACGACAAAGCCGATGCACTGATGGCTTGGGGAATGCGGCCCGCTCGTCTCATCCCGGCGTACAAGGGAGCGATCAAGCTCGCCCGTTTGGGCGACTATCCCAGCCATCTTGGCTACTACAAGACCGCCGATGTTTTGGTCTGCAACACGCCTGACATTGCGGATCGCGTCCGCAAACTGGGCTGGACCCGCGGAGTCGAGGTGATCTCCAATTTCACTGATGCCAGTCCAGTGGAGCCGATTTCGCGCGCTGCGGTGGATACACCCGAAGGCGTCCCGGTGATCATGGGGTTGGGGCGTCTTGAAGACCACAAGCGGTTCAACATCCTTCTTCAGGCGGCGGCATCGATCCCCGATGCCTTTGTGTGGATCGTCGGGGACGGGACCCAGATGCATGCACTGCGGGAGCTCGCCACAAGCTGTGGCATGCGCGATCGCGTCCGGTTCCTCGGCTGGCAGAAAGATCCCCGCCCGCACATGGCTGCGGCCGACATCTTCGTCATGCCGTCGCGCCACGAGCCGCTCGGCAACGTGATCCTGGAAGCATGGGCGCAAAAACGGCCGGTCGTCTCCTCCCGCTCCGAAGGGCCAAACTGGTTCATGCGCGACGGCGAGAACGGTCTTCTCGTCGACATCGATGATACGGCCGGATTTTCCCGGGCGATTTCGCAGTTGCTCAACGACACTGCACTCGCTGCGGCTGTCGCCGAAGGTGGCCACAAAACCCTGATGAGCCAGTTCTCGGAAGATGCCGTGGCCGGAGCCTATCTCGAGCTCTTCAAGCGAAGCCGTAACCCGAGGAGCCGCGCTCACCCGATGCTGCGGTAGAGGTTGCCGATGCGCTTCGCCTCTCCCTGGATGTTGAAGTTTTCCACGGCGCGAGCGCGGGCATGGCGGCCGGCAGCCTCTCTGCGAGCCTCGTCGTCCATGAAGAGGGCGGCCGCATCTGTCATCGCCTCGAGGCTGTCTCGCTCGATGATCAGCCCCGTTTCTTCCTCTCCCGTCACCAGCAATTCGGGAAAGGCGCCGACATCGGTGGCCACCACCGGTACGCCAGTCGCCATGGCTTCGAGCGGCGTAAGGCCAAATCCTTCCCACCGCTGGGGCGCTATGAAGAGGTCGAGAGCCCGATACCACTCATTGATATCGGTATGCTCTCCGACGAACAGGATCCGATCGGCGAGGCCGGCGGCGGCTACCTTCTCCTTCAGCCCGCTTTCGAACGCCGCATGCGGACCCGTGGCGCGCCCCGCGACGATCGCCATCCAGTCGGGCCGATCCGGCAGCAGTCTGATCATGGTGTCCACGAACAGGTCGGTGCCCTTCTGGTGTCGCACGCGACCGAAGCAGCCGACGATCTTGCGCTCCGGGTCAAGCCCGCGTGTCCGCTTGGCTTGCGTCCTGTCGGCCGGCGGAGAGAAGCGGTCGGTGTCTATCCCATGCAGGATCACCGTGTTCGGCACCGTCAGATAGCCTGCGGTCTTCCCACAGACCGCGATGACGCCGTCCATCCGGGAAATCAACCACTTGGTCCAGCCGGTATGGCGGCGCTGGGACGCGGAGGTGAAGACGATCTTGAGCGGCATGCGAAGGACGTCACGCATGACGATCGCCGGCAACATCTCGATGTTGCGCCGCGCATGCCAGATCCGCCAGGTCTTGCCGCGTGGCGGCTGCCACAGACGCAAAAGGTCGCGGTAACGGACATGCGCCAGTTGCGCAGGCAAACCCGGTCCGAGCGTCGCGACCTTCTGGCCGAGTGAACGCTGGACCGGGATCAGCTGGATGATCGTGGATGTGACGCCCGACAGGCGCCGCTTGAAATTCGGCGCTATCACCTCGACGTCACGGATGTCGACAACGGCCGAAGGGGCGTTGCTGTTTCCCTCGCCAATCATCCCCAGGTGACGGCGAGAATCTCATACGCTTTCGATCCGCCCGGTGCGACAACCTCGATAGAGTCGCCCTTTTCCTTGCCGATCATGGCGCGCGCGATCGGCGACGAGATTGAAATGCGTCCCGCCTTAACGTCCGCCTCCTGGTCGCCGACGATCTGGTAGGTCTTCTCTTCCTCGGTGTCCTCGTCGACGAGCTTCACAGTGGCGCCGAATTTGATCTTGGAGCCCGACATCTTCGAAAGATCGATCACCTCTGCTCGGGCAACCAGATCTTCGAGCTCGGTGACGCGGCCCTCATTGTAACTCTGCGCTTCCTTAGCGGCGTGGTACTCGGCGTTTTCCGACAGGTCACCATGCGAGCGTGCTTCGGCAATCGCCTCGATGATGCGGGGACGCTCCTCTTGCTGGCGCCAGCGCAGTTCCTCCTGCAGCTTGGCAAAACCGGTTTGCGTCATCGGTACCTTATCAACCATTTCCTCGTCCTTCAGGCGCGTGCACGCGGATGCCGCGGACACAAAAAGAAACAGGTTCCGGAGCAAAACTTCGGAACCATCGCAAGATCTCAATTTAGGGCACTATAACAGAATTTCGACAGAAGAAGCTAGGTGTTTCGAAACCCTGCCAAGACGTCCCTACGTCTCATCAGAGGCGACACGCGGCTTCTTGTCAATCTCTTGACGACGGGAAATAGAACATATAGAGAACAAGCTGATGAAGAAGTCTCTGAAAGAACGGCTGGCCATCCTTTCCGACGCTGCCAAGTATGACGCATCCTGCGCCTCCAGCGGCACCGTCAGGCGGGACGCATTGTCTGCGGGCGGACTAGGGTCGACCGAAGGGTCGGGTATCTGCCATGCCTACGCGCCGGACGGCCGTTGCATTTCGCTTCTCAAGATCCTGCTGACCAATTTCTGCATCTACGATTGCGCCTATTGCGTCAACCGGTCGTCCAGCAACGTCGAACGGGCACGGTTCACCCCGGACGAAGTGATATGGCTTACCCTCGAATTCTACCGGCGCAACTATATCGAAGGTCTCTTCCTGTCGTCCGGGATCATCCGCTCCTCCGACCACACCATGGAGGATATGGTCCGGGTTGCCCGAGAACTGCGTACCGTCCACAACTTCCACGGCTACATCCATCTGAAGACCATTC
>JAEYTV010000325.1 GCA_023433855.1 Pseudomonadota bacterium
TCGACATCCATCACCAAGACGTCTGGGTTGAACTCAGCAACGACAGAGTTGAAGGCCTCGCTCTGAACGACGATCTTCTCCGCCTCCAGTTTCCGATCGTACAGGCTGGAAGAGATAATGTTGTCGTTGCGAAAAAAGGTCACCGGCTGGCCATCCGTGGTCACGGCCTTCATCCGGAGATCGGGCACCATGCCATTAAGGCGGAAGTTCTCCCGGATGGTCTTCTCCAGCTTCGGGTTCGCTTCATAGCTACGGACATTTCCGGGTCCCGACAGCTTATGGGCGAGCATGCTAATGAAACCGACACCCGCGCCAATCTCAAGAGTGCGCATCCCCGGCTTCAGGACGCGGATCAGAAGACTACGCTCGCTGTGCTCATACGCCTCGCGATAGATAAGATCCCGCAACTCTTCCGGAAGCAGAGCTTTATCCGAAATGATACGAAGCTCGTCCAGCGTTATGATCCGAGCGTCGGTCAAATACCGCCAACGCTTACGGATTGAGCGCATCCAACGTTTTACAATCATTGTGTGCCTTCTCAAATTTGCACGATCGGCGCATCTTTAACCTTGCGGATCGTCAGCATGGTTCGAACGGTATCGACGTTGTCCATCGCCGTTAGCTTCTCGATAACGAAGTCCTGGAAGGTGGCAAGGTTCTCGGCGACGCAGTGAAGCAAAAAGTCCGTTTCTCCTGACACCATCCAAGCCCCTCGTACCAGAGGCAGCTTCTCCATCGCCACCGTGAAATCTTTCAGTCTGCTTTCCGACTGGTGTTTCAGACCAACCATACAGAATGCGACGAGGTCGAAACCAAGTTTCGGCCCGTTGAGAACGGCATGATAACCGTCGATGATTCCACCTTCTTCGAGCTTGCGAACGCGTCGCAGGCAAGGTGGAGCCGAAATCCCCACGCGGTCGGCAAGTTCCACATTGGTCATCCTGCCGTTGCGCTGGAGCTCCCGCAATATCTTTATGTCGATAGCATCCAGTTCGACCCGGAAGGCCATTGCTGATGTTCTCCGTTTGTAGCCTCGGTTGAGCGCGGGAGATTGCACAAACCGCTGCTTATCTTGTTTGATGACGGGAAGAAAGTCTGCATCGGAAACAGAATTCGCCTAGTCGGGCTTGATCAGAATAGCCATGTAGTTGACGGGCATGCCGCGGTCCGTAAATCGATGGCGCACGTCGCAACGCCGGGCGACCCGCACCATCGCCCGCAGGATCGGGCGGGAGGCACGAAAGATCAGGAAACTCGTGAAACCCGAGATGCCGCCGCCGTATCCAGCAGGCGATTTGGGGAGATTGGCGGCAATATACCCGAGCATGTGGGCGGTCGTACCCATGAACCCTTCCAACCAGCGAAGTTCCAGGACGCGCAATCCCGCCCGATCGAACATGAATCTCAGCGCGAACTGCGTGTAGCGATAGTAATCATGCGGCTGTTCGTGTTCCTCGAAGTAAAGCGGCGCGGAGAAGAAAAGCCGTCCGCCTGGCTTTAACACGCGGCAAAGCTCGGCAAGAACCAGGTGCGGCTGAGGCAGATGCTCCATGACCTGAGTAAAAACTACGGCGTCGTAGCGAGCTGCTTCCACCGGAATGGAACTCAGGTCGCAGACATAGGTACTTCTTCCGTAGTCTTTATCTACCTGCTCAAAATCGGCACTCTCATAATTCTGACGGCGGAACTTCTGGGCGTATGGCTGGGATCCGGACCCGGCGTCCAGAACCATCGCTTCATCGGGCAACGAACCGGCAAAATCCTCCAGCTCGCGATCAAGCCAGACACGTGATGAGTTTCTATTCATGGCTTGTTTCCGGACGAGTTGGTGTCGCGTCGGCGGACAAGCTTGGCTGGAACGCCCGCATATACGGAATAGGGGGCGGTTTTACCTTTCACGACTGCATTGGCGGCTATGACGCAGCCTTTGGAGACGTGCGCTCCGCCAAGAATTTTCGCGCCCGCACCTATCCAAACATCGTCCTCGATGACGATTGGCTTCAAGATCATCCCCTGGTCCTTGATAGGCACCGACACGTCATCAAAACGGTGATCAGCCGAAACGATAACCACATGTGCAGCGATACGGACGTTGTCGCCGATGGTCACTCCCCCCTGACCATAGATGATGCTGTATGGATTGAGGGAAACGTTCCGGCCGATGGTAACGCGCCCGCCTTGGGCATCCACGATCGCCCCGCGCCTCATCTGAAATCTGTCGCCCAGGAAGATGTATCCCCGCTTGAACAAGATCGCAGCGAAAGGGCTGATCCGGGGGCGTTTACCTATGCGAAGAGTGCCCTTCGTGAAGAGGCCGCGGAGGCGATGAGAATCCCCCACGACCGATTTGAAATATCGCATGCAATGTTCCTTGAGATGAACCCCTAACCTCCGCTTGAGGAGGTCTTTGGACATCAAAGCAAGCGCAGCGCATCTGCTTTGTATCCACCCCCTATCGCGCCTGGCAATGCAGTAGCGAATGGATGACCTGTTAGCAATGCAAGGCTGCTCTTGCATTCGTGCATGGATCAATCTTACATGACCCCTTAAAAGCGGCAGACCTGAGCCAGCGTTCCTATATCAATGCATGGAAACGCGAGTCGCTCGGTCGTTGAAAGGAAAGTGCTATGTCGGCCCGTCACACGGAGGTTCTGATCATCGGTTCCGGCCCCGCCGGTTACACGGCCGCCATCTACGCTGCCCGGGCCATGCTGAAGCCGGTTCTGATCGCCGGAATGGAACAGGGCGGCCAGTTGATGATCACCACAGACGTGGAGAACTATCCAGGCTTTGGTGATCCGATCCAGGGCCCCTGGCTGATGGAACAGATGCTCAAGCAAGCGACCCATGTCGGCGCCGAGATCGTCAACGATCTGGTAACGGAGGTTGATCTGGACCGCCGCCCCTTTACGATCCGCACGGACTCCGGCGCAGTATGGACCGCAGACACGCTCATCATCGCCACCGGCGCCAAGGCGAAGTGGCTGGGCCTGGAAAGCGAACAGCATTTCCAGGGCTTTGGCGTATCGGCCTGCGCCACCTGCGACGGGTTTTTCTATCGCAACAAGGATGTGATCGTGGTCGGGGGCGGCAATTCGGCCGTCGAGGAAGCACTCTATCTTTCCAATATCGCGAAATCCGTCACCGTGGTCCACAGACGCGACAGCTTCCGGTCGGAAAAGATCCTTCGCGAACGTTTGCTGCAGCGCCCGAACGTAAGCGTATTGTGGAATACCGAGGTGGCGGAGATCACCGGCAAGCCGGCCAAGCCGCCGCTGCCTCCGTCGGTTGAAGGCATAAGACTGCGCAACACGCAGACCGGCGCTATTACCGACATGCCGATAGACGGTGTGTTTGTCGCAGTCGGCCATGCGCCTGCGACGGAACTCTTCAAGGGCAAGCTGAAAATGAAGCCGAACGGCTACCTCTGGACCGCACCCGATTCAACGGCGACCGATGTGCCTGGCGTGTTTGCTGCTGGCGACGTCACGGACGATACCTTCCGCCAGGCAATCACTGCCGCGGGCCTCGGATGCATGGCCGCGCTGGAGGCCGAACGCTATCTGGCCGGCATTCAGCCTGTCGCGATAGCCGCGGAGTGACGTTCAGGAATGGGTGTACCGCTCGACTGGGACAAGTTGCGTATTTTCCACGCTGCAGCGGAGGCTGGTTCCTTCACCCATGCGGCAGATAAGCTCCATCTGTCTCAATCAGCGATCAGCCGCCAGGTGAGCGCGCTCGAACAGGATGTCGGCGTCAAGCTCTTCCATCGGCACGCGCGTGGCCTCATCCTGACCGAACAGGGAGAACTGCTTTATCGCACGGCTCACGACGTGTTGCTGAAGCTTGAGACGGTGAAGATGCAGCTCACCGAGACCACGGAGAAGCCCTCCGGCAAGCTGCGCGTGACGACGACGGTGGGCCTGGGTCAGGGCTGGCTGACGGACAAGGTGCAGGAATTTCTCCAGCTCTATCCGGAAATGTCCATCCAGCTCATCCTTGATAACGAAGAGCTCGACGTGAACATGCGCCATGCCGACTGCGCGATTCGGTTGCGGCAGCCACAGCAGTCCGATCTTATCCAGCGCAAGCTCTTCACGGTGCACATGCACGTCTATGCGGCTCCCTCCTACATCAACCGTTACGGTGAGCCCCAGTCCGTAGAAGACCTCGACGACCATCGGATCATCACCTTCGGCGAACCGGCCCCGAACTATCTGCTCGACCTCAACTGGCTGGAATATGCCGGACGATCATCCGACAACACCCGTACTCCGCATCTCCAGATCAACAGTCAAACGTCCATCAAGCGAGCCTGCCTGCTCGGCATCGGTATCGCGTGCCTGCCGGACTACATCGTCGGTCGCGATCCCGGACTGATCCAGCTTGCGATCAATGCCGACATACCTTCCTTCGATACCTATTTCTGCTATCCCGATGAGATGAAGAATGCTGCAAAGCTCAAGGTCTTCCGGGACTTCGTGGTGGGCAAGGCACGCAACTGGAATTTCTAGGCCCGAGATGAGAGCACATGCTCTTCTCTAGGCAGCAGCGGGGCTCCGGGACAGCATTGCGATCACCGCATGGCAGTCCTGCACAAAAGGGCATTGTTTGATGCCCAAAAAACGACCATATCGCACACAGCTGATGCACATGGTGGCTTTCCTCCCAGTTCCACCGCAGCAGCTGTTCCCCTCTGGAGGTTTTTTGACCTTCACACTTATAGGGCCCTGGAGCGATCCGGTGGCCCTTTTT
>JAEYTV010000355.1 GCA_023433855.1 Pseudomonadota bacterium
CCCGCCAGGATACCGCCCGTCCAGCAGCGCCCATCATGCGGCATGATCGACGTTGAAGTAGGTGACGTTGTTGGCGAGCACTTCGTCTGTGGACCGCCCCAGCCACCAAGCCGTGGCACGCTCGGAGCCCCTTAGCGCGGGCTGGATTGCCCATTCATAGGCCTTAGCACGAACCGTCGCGAGATCGGCGTAACCTTGTTCCGGGAACCTCACATCAACCGTCTTCAGGATGAACCACCTGACGTGCTCATCCCACTTCTCCAGCCCTCCGGTGGCGAACCAGCCGCTCTCTTCCTTCTTGATGTAAACCGCTCGGCGCTCGTCATAACGCTCACTGATAGTTGCATTGATCTGCCCGAATTTGACACCGCCATTGATGCTCAAGGCTATCCCTTGGTGGAAGTCGAACTCCACCTCGCCTTCAGTCTGGAACGCGTACGCGACCTGTTCCGCCTCTAGGTAGCTCAGGTTACGATCCGCGCCAACGGCGACAGGTCCCCATTGGTATTCGTCCTCCCGCGATCGCTTCTCAAGCACGACGGTCCATCCCTGATCCCCGACTGGTTCGAGCAATGTTGCGATCGCCTGCGCGGAGTCGCGGTTACCATCTGCTAAGACCCACGTGTCACCGACCATGTAAACGAGACCGTCATGCGTCCGTCCTGAGAAGTTGTGGACTTCTAGTTCATCAAGGTCGAGTTTCATTCCGCTCTCTTCGCTCACGTAGGTATCGATCTCACCGTTGCTAACAGGACACCATTGAAGACTCCGCCAAATGCGGTCGGAAAATGCGTCAACGAAAATTCAGCATCCATCAACCATCTGCTTGTCAGATGAGGCATCGTAAAGGTTTTCCCAATAGTTGCCGTGCGAGCCTCCCTCCGAACGGGATGTCTCAGACGAGGCGACGGAGATCCGGATCGCCTAGACAACACTCTGGCGGTCTGTGGAGGCGTCCACTCGTTTCTGAGTGGAAGCACTTCAGGAACGAGATGGATGCCGGGCGACTCTCAGTTCCTGTCAGCAAGTGCGAGGTCTAAGTATGTTTCGCAAACCACCTGCTGCCGATATCGACGAGGTCAGGCAGCACCTGCTCCAGTTCCCGGCGTGGTTCAACGCCGCCTGCGAACGTAGAGGCCTCGACATCAGGATCGACGCCCAGAGGGATCTGGCATCGCTGGACAATACCCGTGCTTTGGATCTCATCGAGAAGTGCAACGCCTACAAGCACTACAGCGTTCGGCAGGACCAGATTGCCGTGGCAGTCGACGCGATTGTACGTATCCTAGAAGGCACCCAAGGCTTCAATGTTGTTGCGGGGGAGTCAGGGTCAGGAACCCTGAGCACCTCCCTGACGCTCATGTTCGGCTGCCCGATCCACTTCCTCCGATCGGGCACTCGCCTCGCCCCCCTTTTTCTCAGCGCCAACCAGCACGCCTGCCTCGCAATCGCACGAGGAGCTATGCGAAGCTTTTTGCACCTCTACGGTGATCTGCGGATCTTTCCCATACTGCCTGAGGGGATTCATCCAGCCGCTCGAGACATCTACATGTCTGATCCCGAGGAGTTTTCTCTGTGGACGTATCTCGTTGACGTACTCGGAGCCGACTGGTGTCCCTACAGCAGTTCTCCAATTGATGCGGCCATAGAAGCAGCAACAGCGAAACGTGGTCATGGAGACATCGTCACCGATCTGACCCTTCATCGGAAGCGGGCCAAAGGCAGTGGCCATGAGTTGATCACGATTCTCGACCACTCGCTTCATCCTGCTCGGACGCGCGGATCTGTCTCCGTGACCAGAAGGCCGCCTCCAGTAGCAAGGCTGATGGCGGAGATTGCCGCCAACTCTTCAGCCTCAGCCTCCGGCTTCGCTGTCGCATCACTGCCTTCCTATACGAGCGTTCCCTCACGCCAAACTGAGGTGGATGACGTTTCCTAATCCGTGCGCCAACGTTCAGATCGCCTCCGGCAGTAGCTCCCTCCCCTCGGCCTCAGCCGTGAGCAGGGCCTCGTTTCTCCGCGCCAGCGTCTCCCGGTAGTCCTGCGCCTCCACGTCGCGGAAGAATGGTGCGCTGGGGGCGAGCTTCCTCACAGCCGCCTCCACCTCATCGATCTTCACGCGGAAGAATTCTTTGCGCAGGTTCTGGGCGTTCACCCGGACGGACTCGAACTCATTGTGAAGTGCTCGCTCGAGAGCCGGTGCGTCGTCGCTGTAGATGACCGCATGCGTGTCGAAGATGAAGGGAACGCTTGCGTCGCCCAACTCACGCACCCGGTCAGCGGGGTCAAGGCGTCGAGTCAGCCCGATCTTCACAACGTCGTCACCGAACGAACCGATGTTGGAGATGATGTAGATGTAGCCAGATCGAGTCTTCTCGGCCATCGCCTGCGCTCGCTCCACCCTTGCATGGGCTTCAGCCAGATCCTGCTCAAGGATGCGGATCTGCTCGGAGAACGCTTCGAGTTTGGGACCCACGCTTCTAGCAGCCTCGGCCCGCGCCTTTTCGAGGAGGCGCTGGTAGTGCGCCTCTTCCTCTTCGGCTTTCTCCATGTCTCGGATGAGCTTCGCCTCCTCCTTTGCGGCGCGCGCAGCTTCCGCGCGCTCTTCCTTCTCGGCCTTCAGCTTCTCCCGGTACTCGTGTGTCAGGTGCAGTTCCTTTAGCTTCAGCTTGAGGAACTCCTGAGTGATGAAGACCTGGTTGGATGCATTGAGGTTGTCGATCTGCTCGGCAGCCTTGACTATCCGCTTTTCCATGGCGTTGGCGTTGTTCCAGCGAACGTTCGCTATTGCTGCCTCACACTCGTTGTTGAAGGCCCGGAGCGTCAGCTTTATGTTTCGGTTGGTCATTGTCTGACCCTTCGCAGCGCTGCCGTCCACGGACCAGCTCGTGCGGCAGATGACTGCCGCCTTGCCGGATACGAGGCGCTTCTGTTCCTCCCGAACGACCATGATGGCCTGCTTGTACTGCTCGCTGTCGGTGAAGTCGAAATGAGGTTCGTATACCCCCATCTCAGCGAACGCCAGGCGCTCGTCGAACACTGCGACCTCCTTCACAACGCGGTCGTAGATCGCCTTCTTCCCCTTGTACGAGGCTCGGAGCTCCGACAGCGAGACTTCGAGTCCAATTATCTCCGCCCTCACGCGCTCCACCTCAAGGTCAAGATCGACCACAGGCTTGAAGCGGTCGGCGAGAGACATCAAACTCTTCTTGAGCTTCTGGTTCTCGCCTGAAGTGAGGTCTAGTGCGGCGTTGGCCGAGACGAGTTCGGGTTCAGCCCTTCGCGCCCGCCGACGCCACTTGATATAGAGGATTAGAAATGTCACGCAGAGGATTGGTATCAACAGAAAAAATAGTACCCCCGCCACAAGGGCAACCTGCTCGCTTGTCATCACGCTCCCCGTTCCGAAAGGTTGGAAGCATCCTCCTCTGGAGCCTGCCCACCAGCACCCTACTTGATTCCCAGTTCGACACCCTTGGCGGCGCGCGCCCTGCTCAGTGAGTTCTTCAGCCAACATTCCGACTTCTTCGGCACATATGAGAACGCTAAGCACTGCGTCTCCCCGATGCATGAGGTGAAGCACTCGAGGTAGTTGCTATTGCGGAGCCGCTTGTAATCGCCGCCCGGCACGTCCACGCCCGAGTAGCTTGTGAAGTCAGAGACGATCACCTCTGATGCCTTCGCGGAAGAGTAGGCAGCGACTGCGTCGGCATTCCTGATGAGCGCCACCACGTTATTCTTCAGGAAGCAGACTTTGTGCTTCGTGTTGTAGGTGATAGCCGTGCACTGCCCCTCTGCTTCGCAGACATCTTGGCACTCGCTGTAGGTAACGTCCTTTGCCATCCTGTAGTCGAACCCGATCGCGTCATAACCCCGCGCTTCGATCAACACGGTGGTGCCACGTGACGAACCTGGAAGACTGGTCTGTACCTCCGCGGGAGCTGCGGCAGCCTCAAGTTGGGGTTTTCCGTAGCAAAGGATCTGGAACACCGAAGGCGTGATCTTCTCCGCAAGGTCTGCGGTCTGTAGTGGAGGCGCGTCCGGCGTTCGCTCTCCAGCCTCATTGGAGATGGACTGCGATTGCATGAAGAGATCGGCCACGGAAGCGCGGATGGCGAAATTAATGTTCTGCGCTGTGATCCCGATCTCGTCGGCCGCCTGCTTGGAGAAAGTGGCGCTTGTGATACCGAGCAGTAGGCCGTCCCTGTCGACAACTGGGCCACCCGAATTGCCAGGCTGGATCGGCGTCGAAATTTGAATGTACCTAGTGTCGTTGCGCAGCCCAGCCAAGGCATTCACGTTTCCGGTTGTTATTTTCACGGAATCGGCAAGAAGCTCTGCCAGCGGGTAACCAATCGCAACAATGTCCTCACCCAGACGGATAGCTCCACGCCTAAAAACCAGCGGCTTGAGAGGCTCCGGCGACTTTATCTTGATCAGCGCCAGGTCATTGGTCGCGTCGATCCTTGGATCGGCTACCGGACCTAACCCTTTGACTTCGACGCGGTCGCAGGTTTGTACGACGTGCGCGTTTGTCATAAGCCAGCCATCCGTGGTGACCGCAAAACCAGTTCCCGACGATGCGAAGCTCTCCGCTCGCGAGACTGCAGGGCACGCCAACGTCAACGCCAAGCTGCACAATAGCTGGATTGTCCTCGTGCGCATGATCATTAGCCCCCAATAACGGAAGCAACACTAAGATCAGATTCAGCAGTCGTGCAACTAGCGAATAGTCGCGGAGCGCTTCTTCATTCAAGGTGAATGAGGCGCGGACGGAAGGCTACTGCAGTCGTGGTACCCAGATCGCCGAGACCTCGTCTCCCAAAGCCTCTGCCTTTCCATCCATCGCGCATGCGGCCACCCAGGCACATACGACCGCATCGAGGGTGTCCTCGAAAGCTTTCATCTCGTAAGCGCGTGCGTCGACCTCAGGCAGAGAAAGCAAGGCACGAACGCCACGGACCTGCTCATCCAGCAAGCAGAGGATCCGCCTCCAAACCTCCAGCAATCGTATCCGACGCACGGAAGGGAGGTCCTCAGGCCAGTACTTCCGTATCTTCGTGTGCTTGTACGGAAGCCGTCGGTCGGCGGCAGCCAGTTCGATCAATGCCGGGTGAGGATAGACTTCGATCACGCTCCGACCAGTCAATCGAGAGACCGCCAACGGATATCCTATGGCGTCGAAGCCGGCGCGAAGTGCATCGCTTATCTTTCCCGGCCGTATCGCGCTCGGAGTGTGCGTGCCCGCGTGCTTAGCTCCATAGAGCGATGATACGATGTCGTCGGAGCAGCGGCGGGACGTAATTGGCCTCTTCGATAGAGGCATGTCAACAGCGACCACATCCGGGGATGAGCCTGCCTTTCCTGTCGCGGCGGTGACAAGCGCGGCCGCATCCGGGACACTCCCCCGGTGCCGCACACGTGCCGAGCCGACGTCGTGAAGGAACTGTTCGTACGATGCTGCGGCCTCGGCTAGCCTCCATCCGTCTCCGCAGTCAACGACTAGAGCGACGCCGCTTGGTTCCTTCTCTGTCCATGCGGCATCTATTCCGAGAACCGTCCTCATCCCATTCCTCCTACCCTCTGGTGTCCGGTAGTGACCCTGACTCTCTACATCACCCCAAGGTCGGCGAATTGAAGCAACTGACACATGTCTTTGTTACCCGGATCAAAGTCGAATTGCATTTGAATCATCCGCTTGTCGAACCCTTAGAGCCTGTACGGTATGAAACCCAGGAGCATCGACACGAGGGCAGTATGAACAGGAAAGCAGAGGCGCTGTCGGCGGCAAAGCACAGGATAGTTGCGCTGCAGCAGCAGATGACTGACCGAATCCTAAAGATGGCTGCCGAGGTGGAAAAGCTAACCCAGGTGGTGACGAAGCGTGAGGCGCAGGAATTCCTGCGGGTCACATGCAATATCCCCTCCTCCGAACTTTCGACCTACGCCAAGTTCGCTAGCACATTGAAGGGCCACGAGGTCATCCTCGAAAAAGGACGTGCATCGTTCCCGGTGGTGAAGGCGCTAGTGAACGCTGATGATGAAAGCCGTACCGAGGTCTTGCAACGGATGGAGGTTGGAGCTCGCATCTCCACGAAGGACATCGCCGACATCCGCCGACGCCTAGATGAGGCGAAGCTCACACCCGAGCAGGTGCTTGCTGTACGAAACGGAAAAGCGACGGCCGCTGCTGCACGCCGCAGAGGCACAAAGACGACCCTAGAATTCCAAACGCGCCTACATTTCTTCGTCCAAGGCATCATCGACATTCGGAATGCCCGATGTCTCCTTGCCGACGATATTCGGTCAACTGCAGCCGCCTTGCGTGTCGAGTTCGAGGCCCTGTTCGGCGCGGACCACAGGCCCCCGGACATGTTGAAGCGCCGCTCACGCGCGTACGACATCGCCTGTGCCCATTTCGCCCTTCTCCACCTCGAGGAAGGCACCCTTGGCACCGCCGTAGGCGTTGGTGATTGGGATTACATGGATCCCCACCCGTGGTTGATCTCGCTCCAGTCGCTTTCCGGCCGTGCCTCCGACCGAGGTGCACGTCGTTCCAAGCATGCACCGCTTCTGTCTCCTCCAGACAAACGGCTGACCGCCGTGGAACTTTGCGCTGGTGCTGGGGGTATGGCTCTCGGTCTCGAGCGGGCCGGATTCGAGCATGTCGCTCTGGTAGAATTCGAGCCCGACGCTGCAGCCACGTTGAGAAAGAACCGACCGGACTGGACCGTGCTCCAGGACGACATCAAGACGATCGACTTCAAGATCTGCCGCGAGCTGGAGGTTGATCTAGTATGTGGCGGCCTGCCGTGTCAGCCATACTCCATCGAAGGACATGGGCTTGGCAAAGACGATCCCCGCGACCTGCTGCCTGAAGGGGTACGCATTGTCGATGAGATTCGACCGAAGGCGTTCTTGTTCGAGAACGTCGAAGGACTCCTCCACAGCAAGCATTCGGACCATGTCTCCGATATCCTCCGCGGCTTTCGGAGGGCCGGGTACCGTACCGAGATCCACAGGGTCCAAGCAGCAGATTACGGCATCGCCCAGGTACGACGCCGGGTTCTTCTAGTCGGTCTCCGCGACGACCTCGCGGATGCTTTCCGAATGCCTCCAAAGTTCCCCACTCGAAGAGCGAACATCGGGGACCTGCTCGTCGACCTCATGGCTGCGAACGGCTGGCATGGTGCGCACGAATGGGCGCGTCAGCGGCGGGAGCAGCCGGTCCTTGGCAGAGATGGCAAGGTCGTCGCCGTCGGCGCGCAAGCTTCTACGGTGGTGACAGGACGAGGGAAGCGTAGGAAGAATGAACAGGCGGTTCAGGCTGCCATTGGTTTCGACGCCACGGGAGTGCCTGAGCGCGCTCCGACTGCGGAGGAAGCGGCCCAGGAAGGATTCCTTCCGTCCCTTACGCTGCGAATGCGGGCGCGTATACAAGACTTTCCGGACGACTGGGAGTTCGTGGGGGGCAAGCAATCAACATCGCGGCAGATCGGAAATGCGGTTCCGCCGAGACTCTCTCAGGCCGTTGGCCTGGCGCTTCACGCGGCGATCGCGGGCGTGACGTGGCACTGGGAGGCAATGCTGTGGCCACAAAACGCACAAAGGCTTCAGGCGGACGCGCCGCCGCTGGCTCCAGATACGTACGGACCGAAGCTTCTCGACGTCAGTCCTGAGAACGAGCTTGTTTGATCAGCCGCCCCTCGCGAGGGGGCCAGCAGTTGTATGCAGGAATGAAGGCTGCTCAAGGTTGCCATCCGCTCTACCTATTGGAATTTATAACAAAAGTCCGCTTTTTATTTAAGCATCGTGCCAGCCGACGGTCAGCTTCCGCCCCGAAGGTGCCTTTCATGTGGTCATGTGCAAGCTGCCCTCTCCAACTGATTGCCAACTCTGCAATAGCTTCATCACCTCCTCTCCTTTGACTACCTCCCTTTCGAGGAGAAGTTCTACGACCGCTTCGACATCGCCCCGCCGCCTCCGGACGATGTTTTCAGCCCTCTCCAGCGCCCTTGCCAAAAGCTTCTCCACGCGGCTGCGCAATTCCGGATCCGAACGGCGCAGCTCGTCTAGCTCCCGGGAGCTAGAGACGTCGCAATAGTTGAGGGATTCAAGCCCGAGGCTGGCGATCATTAGGGTCGCTACGTCCGACGCATGCTGAAGGTCGGAGCCGGCGACGCCGCCGGAACCGTCATACGCCTGATGAAGAAGAACCTTCTCAGCCGCCATGCCCCCGAGGATCATTGCCAGTTCGTCCCGATAGGACTGGTGACTGCGGTTCCAGGATCTCGTTCGACGCCACTGCACATGCCCGAGACTCCGGTTCCGAATCCCACTGCGTCGCGCCACGACGACAAGCTCAATCTCGGCAAACTTCACTTCCAATCCCACGACGGCGTGTCCTGCTTCATGAATGCAGGCCGCCCGCCGCACATCTTGGGAGAGTTCGGCGAGCGGCGGTGCGAGTTTGGCAAGGTCCTGCACCGATACGTC
Organism: Pseudomonadota bacterium; assembly: GCA_023433855.1. Classification (GTDB taxonomy): domain Bacteria; phylum Pseudomonadota; class Alphaproteobacteria; order Rhizobiales; family Rhizobiaceae; genus Neorhizobium. The sequence goes on from JAEYTV010000355.1 coordinate 8,497, forward strand.
CCTCCTCTCCTTTCGTGCGAGGCGCTTGGCATCTCGAACAAGTTGCTGGATGTCCGCTCCCGAATAGCCGACCGTCGCTGAAGCAATCTCCCGGAGGGTCGGCTGCTCCACGTCCCCTCCCAGGTGTAGTGCCAGCATCTGCTCCCGCGCCGCGAGATCTGGAAGCTCGATGGCGATGTGGCGGTCGAGGCGGCCCGGCCTGCACAGGGCGGGATCCAGGTTCTGTGGGTAGTTGGTCGCCGCAATGACGACGACACCTTCCCTCCCCCCTGCTCCGTCCAGAAGCTCGAGGAGCCCATTAACCACCTGCATGCTGTACGACACGTAGTCGCCTCGGAAGGTCCTCCGGTCGCCGATCGAGTCGAGTTCGTCAATGAAGAGGATCGCCGGAGCCTGTTCCGCCGCATCGCGGAAGCTCTTGCGCATAGCACCTAGCATGTCGCCCAGGTGCCCCTTAGCCTGCCACTGCGCGCACGACGTCCCGATAAAGGCGGCTCCGCATGATCGCGCAACCGCAGCCGCAAAAAGTGTCTTGCCCGTTCCCGGAGGACCGCTGATGAGTAGGCCCGCATGTACGTCGCTCCAGCGGACCCGCCCTTCGCGCCATTCCCGGATGTCTTCGACGAGGTCGAGCGCCCAGGCCTTCGCTTCTCCGTATCCCTCGAGCTCCTCGATCTTTGGCTCCCAGGCTCCAGCCGTGTTCTCGCCACATGCGGCCGCCAGCCTCCGCAACACCTCATCGACCGGGCGGCTTCTGCGCAGGGCGGCGAACAGGATTTTCGGGGGATAAGCGCAGAGGACGCGCGCATGATCGAAGGAGATTGGCGTGTTCCAGGCTTCCCTGGATGCGGACACCAGGTGGCGCGGACGGAGAGGCCCGACATCGACAACGCGATCCATGGCGACACGGACTTCAACCGGAAGCTTCGCACCGTCCTCGATCAGGACGATCACTGCCGGGTGGCAAGAAACCTGCGCCCTCGCCTCGACAGCGTGGGTGTCACCACGCCTCCCGAGGACCACCCGTGTTACCGCGTAGTGACGTTCGAGCGTCGCTTGCTTCAGGATGAGGTTCGTTGCCTCCTCGTATGCCTCCAGATCTGCATCCGGTGGGAGAACGAGTGCGGCCGCACGATCGGTCTCTACGGGCTTGAGAAAGATCCCGCAGCGCCTCAACGCCACGCGGATGGCGCAGGCATAGGCGGCGGTCTCGAGCGTCACCTGACGCTCGGCTGATCTGGTAGCCATCTGATCGCCCCCTCTACTTCGGCGCGCGCCGGACGACCGTTTCCGGTCCGAACAGGGCCGCGTCGAGGTCGACCAGAAGGAGACCCTGTACGATCATCGAGGCGACCGTGTGCATCGCCTGGCTCTCGCGGACGGTGGACAGGCACTCGCCCAGCGTCAGCGAACCCGCCTCGTCGAGTGCGGCAAGGATGCGGATGCGGTCGCCAAGCGGTGCGGCAGCGCGCGCGTACTCGAAAAGCTGCGTTGCGTTCTGGAGGCGTGTCTGGCCGATCTCCAAGATAGAGGTTGGACGATATCGATAACCCAACCGCTCGGCACGTTTGGTCATCCACGTGGGGCCGCCCGTGGTCGTGTGCCAGACGTCGACGAGAAGCTTCTCCGACATCGTCTCGATCACGAGGTCCACGTGCCACCATTGTGGGCGCGCAGCACCGCTGTCGTTGACGATGGCTTGGGGGATGCAGCGCCAGGAGACGACGTCTGGATCGAGGTCAAGCACGCAGGCGTAGTCGCGGGCCTGCTGGCTGCGGAACAGCGCATGGCCGACGCATTTGATCGTTCTGGCTGGGAGACGGGGGCGGTAGATATTCCTGAAATCGCGAGCTTCATTGCCCGCATGAGCGGCTTCGGTCTTCATGACCATCACTCTCCGAATGAACACGAGTTGGTGGTACCGGGATCGGTCCCGGACTCCGTCAGCGTATTCGGCGGGTGGTGATGACGTAGCTCATGGAATGGAACATATATAGAACAACAGGAACCCCGTCAACAGCATTATGAAGTCCTTATACGACATCATGTCCGGGAGCGGAGACTTCGGGTATCATCGACCTATGGGTCCTGGAGCGTCCGCTATCTGACTACCGACCAGCATCCTCACCTCGACAACCGTTACAACCCTTGCTTTATCTAAAAGATGAGATTCGTCGCGAATGGACCATCGATTCCGGACAACCTCCTGCTCGCCCGCGACAGGAACGAAGTAGTCTTTTTCTGCGGAGCTGGCGTATCGCAAGCTCGAGCCGGGCTTTCGAACTTCACTCAACTTGCCCGAAAGGTCATGAATCGGCTGGGACCGGTAGGTAGTAGTCCTGCGCGGCAGCTCCTTGACCGCGCGACGTCGCTCGATCCCATCCAGGGAATAGGCAGCTACGTCGCCACCGACCGTGTTTTCTCGCTCCTCGAGCGTGAATTCGACACTGACGACATCCATGCCGCCGTGGCTGCAGCACTGAAGCCGGAGGTTGACGCCGATCGATCAGCACATGAACTGGTACTGGATCTGGCGGGCAGGAAGACGGGCGCAGTGCGGCTCGTAACGACCAACTTCGACAGACTGTTCGAAGATTGTGATGCAAATATAGTCTCTATAGGGCCAGCTCACCTCCCCGATCCGAAGCGAACGGATTTTAACTCCATCATCCATCTCCACGGTCGCGTGGATCCCGACTACCGGGGATCGGACGAGGAGGGATTTGTGCTGTCTAGCGGTGATTTCGGACGCGCTTATTTGGCTGATGGGTGGGCAGCACGTTTTATCCAATCGCTCCTGTCTCGGTTCAGCATAGTCTTTCTCGGCTATTCTGCGGACGATCCTCCGGTGCAGTACCTACTCGAGGCGATCAAGGGGTCACCGTACGCCGCCGGAAAAATGTACGCGTTCCAGTCCGGTGACGGTGCCGTCGCCGCATCTCTATGGGAGAACAAGGGCGTCCACGCAATGGCCTGCGAGCCTGCGGACGGATACAAGGCATTGTGGACGACCCTGGAGGCATGGGCTCGGCGAGCGAACGATGTAGATGGCTGGCATGATGCTGTTCTCGCGAAAGCCGCGAGAGGTCCCGAGAGTCTACATCCTCACGAGCGCGGCCAGGTCTGTCATATACTCTCGTCAACCGAGGGGGTTCGCCGAGTAATTCAGCTTCCAGGGGACGGCCTCCCCGGTTCGTGGCTAAAGGTCATCGATGCCACGGAACGGTACCAGACACCAGAAAGGATTTCCCACCCCTCGACAGGCAGCCTCGACCCCTTTGATAAATTCGGGCTCGACGACGATATACCCCCGCCGCCGCCTAATCCGAACGAGGATGAATTCTCGTATGTCAACCGTCCCCGGGAGGTTCCGGAGGAAAGCTGGGGTGGGTTCAAGATCCAGCCGCTTGATACCACGAATTCAATCGGTCAGTTCTTCCATGGCCATCGGGCTGCCGAAGCAACCCCGCTACCTGAGCGGATTGAGCTGCTCGCCATCTGGCTTTCACGGGTTGCGCACCAAGCGGATGTGTTCGAGTGGGCCTTGAAGCAGTCAGATCTGCATCCCCGGGTAAGACGGCTAGTTGCTTCAGCGCTTGACCATGACGCAGGAAGATTTCCCGCGGAACTCGCACGGGGATGGCGATACCTGTTCCGGTCATGGACAGACCGCCCTATATCGACCGATCACGCCGCTCTGGCAATCTCTACAGAAGCGCAGAGGTTCGGATGGACCGAAGAACTGGTGCGAAGGCTAATCGATACTCGCCGACCTCGCCTCGAAATCGAGCCACCATTTCGGCCCCGCCCGGAAACCGCAGAAGAGGAAGTTTTCGCCGCCAAGATCACTTACCCTAGACCGCATGTCGATGTGGGGATCCCGGACGAGATGCTCAAGGCGGCTGTCTCCAGGATTCGGGAGAACCTGGAACTAGCGAGATCGCTGGAGGCGGAGATACACCAAGGCGACTGGATCTATCTGCCGACGACTTACGAGCTGGAAGGGCAGCCGCTGGACGTCCACGGATACGGCATGGTCGGACTGGTTTTGGAAATGCAGCGGCTCACTTTGCGCCTGGCAAACCGCGACGCTCTCGCCGCAAAAGCTGAGTTCATGAGATGGGACAAGGGCGACGACGGGATATTCGCGAGGCTACGGATCTGGGCGGCCAGTCAGCCGGACATCACAACGGGCACCGAGGCTGCCTCAGTCCTGCTTGAGCTGTCGGACAAGGCCTTCTGGGGCAGTTTGCATCAACGCGATCTCCTGATGGCGATCCGAACACGCTGGGACGACTTCCCGCAGTCCGCGCAGCTTGAAATCGAGCGGAAACTGATCTCGACCCGATTCCCCTGGGAGAATACTAGTCGGGCCGGGGATTACAGCGATCTGGCGTTGGTCGAACGATTGCGGTGGTTCGCAGCGAACGGCATCCGGTTCGTCTCAGACGTCGATGCGAAAATAGCCGAACTTTCTGCTCGTCTCGGAGGCAATATCCCCGAAGTCGAGGATGCCGTCGCGGACAATCAACCGAGGGTGTTCTCGATCGGCTACGACACGGATCCCAACGATCTCCTCGCGCTTCCGTTGAAGGACGTCCTCTCCAAAGCAGACGCCGCCGAGGGCATTGATTATCGGTCTCATGTCCATCATGAACCACTGACCGGCCTGATCGAGGATCGGCCGTTCAGAGCTCTTGCCGCACTCTCATACGAGCTTAGGCAAGGCCGGATCCACGCAGAGGGCTGGAGCCGCTTCCTTCGTGCAGAGAAGAGAGAGACAGACCACACCAAAATGCTTCTCCTTACCTCCGGCAGGCTCGCGGGGCTAAAGACCGAGGATCTATCGGAGATCCTGTACCCGGTCACGGATTGGATGAAGCGCCTTGCCAGTCGCCTGCGATCTGAGCTGCCAGATGCGTTCAACGCCCTCTGGAGCAAGGTGGTGGTTACCGCACAAGAGTTTTCCGCCGCAGACACCGTGCGCTACTCGGAGCGAAACTGGGCGGACGACGGCTTGAACAAACCAGTTGGCAAGCTGACACAGATCCTACTACAGGACCCCAGGGTCTCAGGGAAGCATCCTCGCCGCTCCGGTCTCAATGCGGCATGGAAGAACGATATGGAGATGCTTCTTGCTCTTCCAGGCGACCTCCGGCGGCAGGCGCTCGTCTTCATGGCCTTCCACTTCACCGCCTTCTGGTACATAGACCCGCAGTGGACGGAGGTGGTTCTCATGCCCAGCATCAGTTCACAAGGTCCGGATGAGGATGCGTTTTGGGACGGCTTTCTATGGGCAAACAAAGTTCCTCATCCCACGCTACTCACCAAGATGGTTGGGCCGATGCTCAAGCGGATTTCGGAAGGTTCACGCCGAAAGCCCATAACCGACAGCCTCGCCGACATGCTGCTCTACGCCTGGATGGAATGGTCACACAGAAAGCGACCTCCTCTCTCCGACGCCCTTTTTCGGGAGGCTATCGTACTGGGTGGACCGCCATTTGCTGTCCAAGTCCTATGGAACCTGGGACGGCGCATGCAAAGAGGTTCAGCCCCGCCGGAGAAGACGACCCGGTTCTTCGGAGAGGTTTGGCCACTTCAGAAATCCCTTAGGTCTCAGGAAGTCTCACAAGCCCTTGCTTCATTTCTGTTCCGGACGGGCGACCTTTTTCCTGACGTAGCTCGGCTGGTGATGCCCCGCCTCGTGCCTTGCCAAAATTTCGACGTCTACCCCCTGAACTCAGGCGACGCTGACGCGATCATCGAGAGCCATCCGGAACTGCTGCTAGAAGTTTTCCAGAAGTTGCTTCCTGCCGACGTAGGCCGCTGGCCCTACCACATGGGAGAGATCTTGGATCGGCTGGGACGACATCCGAAGATTGCTAGCGACCACCGCCTGGCGCGGCTACGGCGGGCGCTGGGCCGCCCTGCTCTCGCGCCGATCGCGGGGCAAGTCCTGCCTTCTTGACTGCGTGAAGACAGTGATCGCTCTTAGAGTAGCTGTCGCCGCCAGCATGCGATACCAGACCTTCTGCCTCCCGCCTAACTCGACCTCAGCGGAGATCGCTCGAGAATGACAGCAATGGGCCAGACAGGAGACAAGGATCTCCATCGCCTCTCCACAGTCGCCTGCTAAGGCCAACCCACCGACCGAGCCGCGTGTCCCGCCACGGAGACGAGTGCAAAAATCAATGCTAGAGCGGCGATCACGTAGGCCAGCCAGTCAGGCATCTCAGTTCCTACGCCTCATCAAGATCTTACTCATTACCGAAAGGTCGATTCCTGATTTGGATCACTCGCGGAGTGACCGATTGGATTGGGCTTGTCTGCTCCACCACATCTATACTGCCGGGAGCCAGTCCATCACCTTCCAGGGTGAAGCTCAAGGGCCTAGCGAGTGCCCTTGCAATTGTCGCAGACCATGACGTCGGTTCCAGCCATGAAGATTGTCGCGTCGGTCTCGCGTGTAACTGATCGTGGCGAAAGGTCTGTCCAATGGCGGTAGATCGGCGCTCGGCACCGGAGGGCGTCTGTTGCGGCGCTCCAGAGCACGTCGTCTCGCCTTCGCCTCCTCCTCTGTTCCTTTCCGTACTTCCGTCCGCTTTCTGCCCTCCTCCGGCTCGCAACGCTTCGCGGCTCCTCAATGGTCTCCCAGCGGTGCTGCAGGTCGCCGTAGGAAGCATAAGGAACCTCCCAGACCTTTCCCTCGCTGTTCCAGCGCGCAAGCGGGATAGTCTCAGCTCGTCGACAACCGTCCTCCAGTATGGCGTCCTGATACGAAATCCCCTGTCGAAGACGGACAGGTATGGACCTGAGGATGGGCTCGCACTCGGATGCATCGCGGCCACGCTCCTCTTCGAACGGCCTCGTCCGATTCGCTTCGGTCGCCAGCCATGATCGATGCGGCGGCGGGCCGTAGTGCCGGGCACCGCCCACGCCTGGAGCTGGTCGCTCCATCGGGTGCGCGGGAGCGTTTCTCGAAACCGTGCTACCGCCATCCGGTCGAAGGGGAAGGATACCGATTCCGGCATCGGTTCCTGTTCGTCTTCAGATGCGTCCTCTTTCATGCAACGAAACGCTTGGCAACGCCGCAGGTTTCGGAGAGAGCGTCTTCTTCAGGAAGGCAAGCGCGCGATCGGCACCCGTGGGCGAAATTGTGTGACCGACAGCCGGCTGGAGTTCCAGCTCGACCTGGAAGCCGGCGGCGCTCAGTTGCCCGGCGGCGATGCTTGATGCGAATGCAGGTATGGTCTGATCATCTTCACCATGCACGAGCAGAACAGGCGTCCTGTTGCTCTGGTTGGAAACCGTGACGGGGGGAAGCAACCCAGCAAATGACACGAGAGTGCCCACATGCCAACGGCCCGAGGCGACCGCGTCCAGGGACATAATGGCTCCCTGCGAAACGCCGACGAAGGCGACGCGATCTAATGCCTGATTGAACCCTTCCCTCATGACGATCTCGCTCACGGTGGCGTCGAAGGCCTTGCGGGCGCGGCAGATCCTGTCTGGAG
>JAEYTV010000376.1 GCA_023433855.1 Pseudomonadota bacterium
TGTCAGAGAGCATCGCCATCGTGTCTTCGATCTGCTCGGACGTAACTTCCTCCGAAGGCAGGACCGAATTCAATTCATCCATCGTGACGTAGCCGCGTTTCTTGGCGGCTTTGATCATTTTCTTGACCGCGTCGTCAGAAAGATCGAGAAGCGGACCGTCCTGCGTACCTTCGCGTTCGTTATCTGCTTCTTCGGTTTCTTTGACTTTCGTTGCCATGTATTTCGTCGCTTTCCCTGAACGCCACTTTTCCGCGCTTCGTGGCCACCGGCTCAAGACGGAGTTACCGCTTTCACCGCGAATCAATATTCAACACGTAACGGAATGACCTTTAATTCCCAATTACCATCGGCGGCCGCCCTCGGGGTGAAATCCGTCCTGTCATCAGATCACCGTGTATTCGGCGCTATTGACCCACTCCGCCTATTCTGCCTTGAATGGTGATTCCCACAAATTAACGATCCGTCAAGCTTTTCCCGGGGTCAGTCCCCGGAAAAGTGGATTCCGACCCTAAACGGCCGGCCTATTCACCAAATTTAGCCGATATGTAGGCACTGGGTGTCGAAAGGCAAGGACCCGGGCGAGTAAAGGTGGTCAGGCTCATCGGTCGGAGAATCCCCTCATCACTGTGATCTGTATCGAAATGGATTCGCGTCCGGTACTGCCCGTGCGCCTCACCCCGATGTCACGGCGGCTCCCTTCACCCGGCCGGAGAGGACACCGAAGCCGTCGATGATGGCTTCCTGGTTCTCCATCCGCAATATCTCGAATTGAACCTCCGAAAGGGCCCTCAGAAGCGCCTCCATCTCGACGGCATCGCCCGCTTCTGTGGCTTCGGCGATCGCACGCTGCAGTTCGATCTTCTGGATTCGCAGTGCCTTGGTGCGTTTATGAAGCGAAAGAGCTTGTCGATACCCTTCGCTGGCGTCCTCTGGCGCAGCCGCCTCCGTCGCGATCCACAGCCGCGCATTGCGGACCTGTTGGTCAAGCGATTTCAACAGAGGTCCGAACCCCTCTGCCGACAGCCTTTGCGTCAGATAATCGCGCGAGAGGCTTGCCCCGGCGGTGGCGGCAGCCGGAAGCATTGCTGCCCATAGACGTTGCAGGTCGCGATTCTCGAAGTCGATCGCGGCGATCTCGTCGTAGTCCTCCCACAGGAGTTGAGGCTGATTGACGATGGTCAGAGCCAGCACACTTTCCCTGAGTGCCGGCGGCCTGACCGATACGGACGATTTCAGCATCTGGTTGAGCTTGGCGCTGCCGGCCGTGCCGCTTTCCACGGCCGCGCCAGCAATCCTGCTATTGGCCTCCCTTTGGCCACCTCGCTGCCCTCCCCCTCCGGCCCCACGCTGAAAACCGGGCCGCCGGTCGCTTCCGCCCCGTTGAACAGGAGAGAAGAGACCATTGAGCCGGTCGCGCACCTCCTGCTGGTAGTGCCTGCGAACATTCTCATCGCCGATCACGGAGACGATCTGCTTCAGGCGGGCCTCGAGCTCGGCTCTCCTTTCCGGCGTGTCATAGTTCCCCATTTCCGTCTCGCGCCGCCAGATCATGTCGACGAGGGGCCTCGCTTCCGCGACGACCTTGTCGAACGGCGGCCGGCCTTCATGCCTGACGAGATCGTCGGGATCCTGGCCATCCGGCAGAAGCGCGAAACGGACCGAGCGACCGGGTTTCAGGAAAGGCAGCGCCAGATCGGCGGCGCGGCTTGCAGCGCGAAGCCCGGCTCCATCGCCGTCGAAGCAGAGCGTTGGAAGCGGTGATATCTTCCACAACAGTTCCAGCTGGTTCTCGGTCAGGGCCGTTCCAAGCGGCGCAACAGCATTCTCTACGCCAGCCTGCCAAAGCGCGATGACGTCCATGTAACCTTCGACCGCGATGATCTCGGCGCCTTCGGTCTTGCTGCCCGTAGTCTGCGCGGCACGTCGCGCACGCGCCAGATTGTAGAGCACCTTGCCCTTGTGGAAGAGCTCGGTCTCCGGTGAATTCATGTACTTCGCCGGTGCATCGGGCGACATGGCCCGGCCGCCGAAGGCGATCACCTTTTCCCGCACCGACAGGATCGGGAACATGATGCGATCGCGGAAATAATCGTAGGACACCGGTATGTCGTCACCATGCCGAACCAGACCACAGGCTTCGATCTGCTCCCTCGGGACACCCTTGCCCGCAAGGAATTCCTTGAGGGCATTGCGGCTTTCCGGCGCGTAGCCCAAACGAAAGGTTTCGATCGTCCGGCCGGTCAAACCCCGGTCGCGCAGGTAGGCGCGCGCCTTGGCGCCACCTGCACTCTGAAGCTGGTCCTGGAAGAAGCGGGTCGCCATTTCCATGACGTCCAGCAGCGATGTCCGCTCCTTTTCCCGCCTTTCGGCCTGGGGATCGACCTGCGGCAGCGCCATGCCCGCCATGTCGGCCACCGTCTGAACGGCTTCGGGGAAGCTCTGCCCCTCGAGTTCGGTCAAAAAGCGGAAATGGTCCCCTGAAACCCCACAGCCAAAGCAGTGATAGCGCCCCTTGCGGTCCTCGCAGTGAAAGCTCGGGCTCTTTTCGCCATGGAAGGGACAACACGCCCAATAGTCGCCGCGCGACACATTGCTTTTCTTGCGATCCCACGTGACCCGACGCCCGACCACGGCCGATATCGGCACACGATCGCGAATCTCGTCGAGGAAACTGTTGGAAAAGCGCATGGCACCCTCTTGGCAAGCCTCCATATAAGCGCGGCGAGGCGTGAAAGCCACCTGCGGAGCAAGTGTTGCCCACTATTCACAGGCCAGGCGGCAGATGCCCTGGCGCGGGAGATGAAGGGGCAACGCGAACGGCGGGCGTCTTGCGAGGCCCGCCGCTCGTTATAGCGCCAGCGATGATTACTTCAGAAGTTCCTTAACGGTGCCGGATGCCTTCGCGAAGTCCATCTGGCCAGGATATCTCTCCTTCAGGAACGCCATAACCTTGCCCATGTCGCGCAAACCCTGGGCACCCGATTCGCCGATTGCCGTCCTGATGATTGCCTCCACCTTCTCGTCGGACAGCTGCTCGGGCATGAAACCCTTGATCACGCCGACTTCTTCCCGTTCCTGCTCGGCCAGCTCGGCGCGTCCCGCATCCTGGTAGATTTTCGCCGACTCCTCCCGCTGCTTCACCATCTTCTGCAGGATCTGCAGGATATCGTCGTCACTGACGGGATCCTTGCCGCTCCCGCGGTTGGCGATGTCACGATCCTTTATGGCGGTCTGTATCAATCGTACGGTTGAAAGCCGGCGTGTGTCCTTGGCCTTCATCGCATCCTTGAGCGCTTCGGAGAGCTTGTCGCGCATCATGTTCTTTATCTCCTTGGGAAAGCCGTTGGCAGGCGGGAGGAATTGTGGCTTTTCCTTGTCATTTCACGGCCTCCTCATAGACGAGGGCTCGGCGGCAATCAAATCAAATCGCCTGAGGCGCCTGAATGCAGTACGTTTCATTCTGCGGGGATTCTTGGCGGCGCGCGATTGACCATCCCCAACGCTTTGTTTATTTTCCGGCACCTGCACGAGATTTTTGACGTAAGGGCCAGCGCCGGGTTTCCGCGCGCCCTTTTCTGCGACCATAGATGGACCTCGCTGCCTGTTCCTTCAAGGGACCGGATCGGCGAGGCAGAAGGATGACCATGACCGCCACCGCCCCCTGGAGCACCAAGAAACCTACCGCCGTCCTCGTTCTGGCCGATGGCACCGTCATCGAAGGGACTGGTATCGGCGCCACCGGCAAGGTGCCGGCCGAGGTGGTCTTCAATACCGCTCTTACGGGATACGAGGAGATTCTCACCGATCCTTCCTATCTGGGTCAGATCGTGACGTTCACCTTCCCGCACATCGGCAATGTCGGCGCCAACGAAGAGGATATCGAGGACCTCGCCCCGGCCGCACGGCGCGGCGCTGTGGGCGTCATTTTCAAGGCGGACATCACCGAGCCCTCCAACTATCGTGCAGCAAAACATCTCGATGCATGGCTGAAGGCGCGCGGCATTATCGGCCTGTCCGGCATCGACACGCGCGCGCTCACCGCCTGGATCCGGCAGAACGGTGCGCCGAATGCGGTGATCGCCCACGATGCCAACGGCGTCTTCGACATCGAAACACTCAAACAGGAGGCGAAGGCCTGGAGCGGTCTGGAAGGCCTGGATCTCGCCAAGGAAGCAACCTCGGGACAGTCATCGCAATGGACACAGAAGCCATGGGTCTGGAACGAGGGCTTCGATGAACTGAAACCTGAGGACGCGAAATATCACATCGTCTGCATCGACTACGGTGTGAAGCGCAACATCCTTCGGCTGTTCACCGGCCTCGATTGCAAGGTAACCGTCGTGCCAGCCCATACCCCGGCAGAGGATATCCTGGCGCTGAAGCCCGACGGGGTTTTCCTGTCGAACGGCCCCGGAGATCCGGCTGCCACCGGCGAATATGCGGTGCCGGTCATCCAGGATGTCATCCGGACGGACATCCCGACCTTCGGCATCTGCCTCGGACATCAGATGCTGGGACTCGCTCTCGGAGCCAAAACGGAAAAGATGCATCAGGGGCATCACGGCGCCAATCATCCCGTCAAGGATCACACCACCGGCAAGGTGGAGATCGTGTCAATGAACCACGGCTTTGCGGTCGACTCCAAGTCCCTCCCGCAGGGCGTCGAGGAGACGCACATTTCACTGTTCGATGGAACGAACTGCGGTCTGCGGCTTTCCGGCAAGCCGGTGTTCTCCGTGCAGCACCATCCGGAAGCCTCCCCCGGCCCACAGGACAGCCACTATCTGTTCCGTCGCTTCATCAATCTTGTACGTGAGCGCAAGGGTGAAGCGGCGCTTGCGGAACGTTGAGGCGAATAGGTCCAAGCCGCAAGATTTCCGTGACGTCAGCCTTTGAAGTGGCAAAGCCCGTGTTCGCGTGGACAGGGGCTTTCTTATGACGGCATGTCCAAAGGTCACATCCTCGGCGTCGACGACGTCGCCGTCCCAGCGGACACACGCGAGCCGCGTCATGCAGTCGATTGAGCAGACACACAGCTCGCGCCCTCGCCAACCCGGCTTTGTATCCTCGAACAGTCGGCAGGACGGGCTGGTCAAGCTGCCCCCCGTTCAAGCTTGAAGCGGACCCGTCCTGAAGCCATCATAGCCGACGTCGCCGGCCGGACAGGCAAAGATAGACTGCCCGGCCCTCCTCAGAGATCTCCGATTGGTTGAATGCGCGAGCCGATCAGCGGGCGCTTTGGCTGCTTTCGCGCCTGACCAGGATCCAGAAGCGGACGCAAAGGAAAAGGGCCGCGGCCGCAAGCCCGAGCACGAAGCCGAACCATACGCCCGGTCCGCCCATCCCCAACGGGAAGGCGAATACCCAGGCGCAGACGAACCCGATCGGCCAGTAGGCGACCAGCGCCAGTATCATCGGAACCCTCGTGTCCTTCAGGCCCCGGAGCAGCCCTGCCCCAACCACCTGCAGGCCGTCGACCAGCTGGAAGGCCCCGGCAATCGTGATGAGCGGAACAGCCAGTGTCAGGACCGCCTCTGCATCGGCCTGACGAGTGTCCAGGAACAAACTGCCGAGCGGTCTCGGCATGACCATATAGAGGATGCTGCCGAGAGCGGTAAATGCGACGCCGAGCACCAGGATCGCGAGCGCTGCCCGCTTGATGCCGAGGAGATCGTTGCGGCCCTTGGCGAGTCCGACGCGAACCGTGGCGACCTGTGCCAGGCCGAGCGGAACCATGAATGCGATGGACGCAAGCTGAAGCGCTATGCCGTGGGCCGCAAGTTGCTGCTTGCCGAGCATTCCCATCAGCAGCGACGCCGCAGAGAACAGGCTGGTCTCCGCCAGGATGGTGAAGCTGATGGGCAGGCCGAGCATGACAATCTCCCGCACCATCGACCAGTCGGGCCGCCAGAACCGCACGAAGATCTGGTAGCCGGACATCTCCCGCTGGCTATTCACATAGACAATCGCGAGCACAAAGCCGAACAGGTTGGCCAACACCGCTGCAACCGCCGCTCCCCGCAGCCCCAGGACGGGGGCGCCGAAATGCCCGAAAATCAGCGTATAAGCCACCACGAGGTTGATGACGAACATGCCGATGGTGACGTAAAGTACGACACCTCCCTTCTCGAGCCCCGTCACAAAACTGCGGATCGCCATCAGGCCCAGGGCGGGGAAAATGCTCCATTGCGCAACGCGGAGATAAGTTTGCGCCAAGGCCGAGACATCGCTTTCCTGTCCCAGGCGCAACAGGATCGGCTCCGAGAACCAAAGAAGTGGCGCCGTCAATACGCCATAGGCGAGCACGATCCAGAGACCCATACGCACTGAGCGGCGTACGCCGGTGGCGTCCCCTTTGCCGAGCGCATGCGCCACCAGCGGCACCACCGCGGCCGTGAAGCCGGTCCCGAAGATGAAGACCAGGAAAAGCATCTGCGTCGCGAGTACCACGGCGGCCAGTTCGGTGGTGCCGAGCCAGCCCACGAGGATGACATCGGTCGTGTGGATTGCCATCTGCGCCAGCTGAGCGCCGACCAGAGGGACGCCGAGCGCGAAGGTGGCACGCATATGTGCGGACCACGCATTGCTATCGTTGTCAGCTTCGACAATCATGGATCGGCTCGACATCGGCTCCTCCGCAGACGAAAAAAGCCGCTTCCAGGAACTGGCGAGCGGCGGGCGGGGCAGCCTATAAAGGACCATCATTCCTGCCGCAAGGCTTGCCGGGCATGCAGCAGAATTTTTGTTCTTTACGTCACCAAATGTGATGGGCCACCAGGAGCGCCGGGAAGAAGCCGCCGCGCATAGCCACAGAATACCGCAGGAAGGCGGTCCCCCTATCTTTCCGACCCTCTTGGCAATAACCACCGGTGCGCTTTCGCGCAAACCGGCTCGGCCGAGGCTGGTCTCCGGGACCGGCGCTAGACATTTCCGGAGAACGTGTCACAAGCCTTCACGTCGCCGCTGTCAAAACCACGTTGGAACCACCGCGTGCGCTGTTCCGATGTGCCATGGTTGAAGCTTTCCGGCACCACGTAGCCCTGACTCCGCTTCTGCAGCGTGTCATCGCCGATCTGCTGGGCAGCGTTCAGCGCCTCTTCCAGGTCGCCTTTTTCGAGAATGCCCTTCTGGTCGGTGAACTTGCCCCATACGCCAGCAAAACAATCCGCCTGAAGTTCCACCCGGATCGACATCTGATTGGCTTCCACCGCGCTCATGCGCCTGCGGGCTTCGTTGAAACGCGGCAGAATGCCAAGAAGGTTCTGGACGTGATGACCCACTTCATGTGCTACCACATAGGCCTCGGCGAAATCCCCCGAAGCATCGAACCGCTGGCTGAGTTCCCGGAAGAAACTCGTGTCGAGATAGACCTTGCGATCCCCAGGGCAGTAAAATGGTCCCGTCGCCGCGGAGGCAAATCCGCATGCGGAACTGACCTGTCCCGAAAAGAATACGAGTGTCGGCTCTTCGTAGCGGCTTCCATTCGCCTGGAAGATCCCGTTCCAGGTGTCCTCCGTTTCCGCCAGCACGGTTCGGATGAACGCAGTGGTCTCATCGTTGGCGGGAGCGCGTGCACTGCCCTGCTGCTCGTAGGCGCCGCCACCAAGACCGATATCGCCGTCTGTCAGCAACGTCAGAGGATTGATGCCGGCGATCCAGCAGACGATCAAGAGGAGAACGATCCCACCGAGACCGAGACCGCCGCCGCCGCGCCGGCCCCGGATGGGGATTCGCAGCCCTCCGCGGCCAAACGGGTTGCCTCCCGTCGAGGCACCGCGCCGGTCCTCGACAT
>JAEYTV010000466.1 GCA_023433855.1 Pseudomonadota bacterium
GTCATACCCCTTCCTCTTCGCATCCCGGGCATCAAGGAAGCTTCGCTTTCCACAGGCGGCAATGTCGTATCCGGCGCGGCCTACGATCTCGTCGAAGCCGACATGGTCGACATGGAGACCTTTGCAGTGCTGCGCTGCTGCAAGCTTTTTGGCATTCCACTGATCGGCCTGCGCGGTATTTCAGACGGAAAGGAGGAACTGAAACACGTCAGCAACTGGACCGAATACCTGCACGTGATCGACGAGAAGCTGGCGGCGACGGTCGACGCCCTGGGTCGGGCAATTGAAAGAGGCGATTTGCTGATCTGACGCAGTTGCACAAAAGGCCGCTTTTCTTTAAAGGCTCGCCATGACCCAGATAGCTCATCCCGACAGCATCCTCATCATCGATTTCGGCAGCCAGGTGACGCAGCTGATTGCGCGCCGCATCCGCGAAGCCGGAGTCTATTGCGAAATCCATCCGTTCCAGAACGCGGCAGCGGCATTCGAGAAGCTTCAGCCGAAGGGCGTGATCTTTTCCGGTGGCCCCGCCTCCGTCACCACCGAAGGCAGCCCCCGCGCACCCCAGGCGGTGATCGATTCCGGCGTGCCGATCCTCGGCATCTGCTACGGACAGCAGACGCTGGCCACCCAGCTCGGGGGCGTGGTGGAAGGCGGACACGCGGAGGAATTCGGTCGTGCGGATCTGGAGATCAAGAAGGCAAGCCCGCTGTTTGACGGCTTCTGGGTCGAGGGCGGACGCTATCCGGTCTGGATGAGCCACGGCGATCGCGTGACGCAGCTGCCGGAAGGTTTTGAGGTCATCGCCACGTCGGAAAATGCGCCGTTTGCAATCGCTGCCGACGAAAGCCGCCACTACTACACCACCATGTTCCATCCGGAAGTGGTGCATACGCCCGATGGCGCCAAGCTCCTGTCGAACTTCGTACACAAGATCGTCGGTCTCAAGTCCGACTGGACCATGGCCGCCTATCGCGCCGAGATGATCCGCAAGATCAAGGAGCAGGTCGGCAACGAACGCATCATCTGCGGCCTGTCGGGCGGCGTCGACTCTTCCGTTGCCGCCGTTCTCATCCACGAGGCGATCGGCGACCAGTTGACCTGCATCTATGTCGACCACGGCCTGATGCGCCAGGGCGAGAGCGAGCAGGTCGTCGGCATGTTCCGCGACCACTACAATATCCCGCTGGTGCATGTGGATGCATCGGACCTGTTCCTGACGGAACTGGCAGGGGTCACCGATCCCGAGATCAAGCGCAAGACGATCGGCCGACTTTTCATCGAGGTCTTCGATGCCGAAGCGACGAAGATCGCCGAAGACGGCAAGGGCGCACCGAAGTTCCTAGCCCAGGGCACGCTCTATCCGGACGTGATCGAAAGCGTGTCTTTCTCGGGTGGCCCCTCCGTCACCATCAAGAGCCACCACAATGTCGGCGGCCTGCCCGAGCGCATGAACATGAAGCTCGTCGAGCCGCTGCGCGAACTGTTCAAGGACGAGGTTCGGGCGCTTGGCCGCGAGCTCGGTCTGCCGGAAAGCTTCATCGGCCGCCATCCCTTCCCGGGTCCTGGTCTTGCTATCCGCTGCCCTGGTGCGGTCACGCGCGAAAAGCTCGACATCCTGCGCAAGGCCGACGCCATCTATCTGGAAGAAATCCGCAAGGCCGGTCTCTACGACACCATATGGCAGGCCTTTGCCGTGCTGCTGCCGGTCCAGACTGTCGGCGTCATGGGCGACTACCGCACCTATGACTTCGTTTGCGCGCTGCGTGCCGTGACCTCGGTCGACGGCATGACCGCGGACTTCTACCCCTACGACATGAATTTCCTCGGCCGCACGGCAACCCGCATCATCAACGAAGTGCGTGGCATCAACCGCGTCGTCTATGACGTCACGTCGAAGCCGCCGGGCACGATCGAGTGGGAGTGATCTTTTGCCTGTCCGGCAGTATGGGATGAGGTGGACTTTCGTTAGCGGCGCTTGGGCGATTCAGGACGAATGAAGCGGCAGAAGGCGCATCCCGCCTCCGTGCCGCCAACTCCCGACATCATAATTGCGCTTAAGTCCTGGGCCGGCAAGTCCCGCTATGTCCCGGTGATCTGGCGCGTTGAAAGCCGGTCATGCCTTCTTTGTTGCTACTATCATGAAGGCACGCGTGGGAAGGTGGATGATACCTTCTGCATCGGCATACTCGTCAAACGCCCGCTGCAAACCTTCGCGTAGCTTCGCCTCCTCGTTCGCGCTGAGAGCAGCATAGCCCGGGAAAGAACGGAACATGGGGGCGCACTCGTTGACCACGTCGGGAGAGGAATAGGGGCTCCAGTCAGCTTCGGCGATGTGGACATTGGCGGCGGAGCAACCGGACTCCCGCAGGATTTCCCGCAGTCCATCCGGCGAGAAAACCGGGAACATTCCTGCCGGCCAAAGGTCCCGTCCCGGGTAAAGCTGCGCGAACACACGCCGCATGACATGTGCTGGTGAACAATCGTCTTCCTGCGTCCATATCGTCAATGCTGCACGGCCTTGCGCACGAGTGACGCGCAACAACTCATCCAAGCCCGCCTGCCATGTCGGAAAGGCAAGGATGCCGAAGTGGGAGATAGCGACATCGTAGCTTGCATCAGCTGCCGAGAGTGCCCGGAAATCCATCACCTCGGCGCGGGCACCCTTGAATGGTTGCAACCGTTCGGCGCTGCGCACCACCATGTCCGAGTTGATATCGGTTGCCGTAACCCGCGCGCCTCGATCTGCGGCAGCGACGGCAAGGCCACCGGTGCCGGCGGCCACGTCGATCACGGACAGGTTGTCGAGGGGCATCAATCTGTCGAGCAATTGAACGGCGAAGGGCTGCGTCGTCCGCTCGCCCATCTGCTCATAAAGACGGACCGGGCTGGCGGCTGCTTTGTCGAGACTGCTTGTCACGGATAGACTCCTGAACGTGGGACTGCTGATGGCAGAAAGACCCTGGCGACATACGACGGCTGATCCCTGTCTCTCCCTTATCGATCTAGCTCACCGCACTTCAACGGCGGAACGGTTACAACCGTAGGATACTATGCCCAATCGACGCGTCCATCTAGCCGGTGACGTCGGCGGAATGATCATCTGACCTGACCCGGCAGCATAACCGCTCCAGCAATAGTTCGCGAAGCGCCCTCAATGGGAGAGCTTTGCTCGGGCTCGGGAATAACTCCAATCATCCAGAACTGCATCCAAGGACGTCGGCTCGAGTGCCTTTCCTGCTTATGTTCCGGCAGGTCTGAGGCAGGTTCGAGCGACGACTGCCCGGCCGCCGCTCTGCGCGGTTAGCTCATTTCCCACAAGACCACACCGCCCGTTGTCGCCGACATAACACCGCAGGATGACTGGCGCTCGCCGGCGCCCATCATTTCATTCGCCGTCCACCGGCCCGTCGCGCACGGCCGCGCCAGCCGGCTGCATCTCCACACCAAGCTGCTTCAGGAATGAGAGATTGTCATATTGGATCCATTCCTCCGCGACCCGCCCATCGGCATCGAAACGAAAGATATTTTGAACATTGTGGCGAACAGCTCGTCCGTTCGGCTGTATCGTGCCAATCGCCGCGCCCTCGAAGGGACGTTCGAACGTGCCGGTCATGACCGTGCGCGTCGCGATGAAGTCGCCCTGCTCGATGATTGACAGACGCTCGCAGGCATACTCGGGGAACGCCGCACGCATTGACGCAAAGAAGGCCTTCAGGATCGGCAGTCCGATGTCGCCGTCGGGCCCGTGAAGCACGTAATCGTGCGAAAAATAAGCGTCTAGCGCCGCATCGTCGGCCCGAGCGATCGCCTCCCGCCCGATCCGGACCAGTTCCCGCGCGCGTTTACTATAAGCAGGCTCGGTGGGCTCAATGTACTTTTCCATGTTCGGCTCCTTCTGGGGATGCGCCCGACGCCTCAGGATGAGGATGGTTGGATCCAACAGGTCTGACGAGGTTTGTGCAATCCCCTGAGACAGGACTGCAGCTCGCATTTTCACAGAGCAGCAATATCAGCCCCGCCGGCGAGACGCCCTGCTAACTGCTCCACTCCTGCCAACCTTGCGAGGTGGCTGGAACAAGGCATGGCCGCTTTGAAAGCCCGCCAGAACGGGCAGCTGCGCGGTGGAAAATTCCACGAAACCTGACGAACGTCGTCGTAATTATTGGTTAGATCAACTTACCGTTGCGGTAAGTGACGGGCAAATTGTTTTCCCAATGCTCCTGCCCCATCTTATCCGTAACATGGCGACAAGAGAAATCTGATGCCCTCGCTCTCACTCCAGCACCACCGACTTCTCGGGACTTCAGGCCCGCGCACTCGCCGCGCACGCCGGAAAAGCATTACCTTCGGCACGGGCGGAGACACCAACGCGGTCTTTTTCCACCTCCCGATTGCAGACCCGGTCCTTGAGGGGCGGTGGAGTCTTCCTGCCGCCGGCTTGGCCTACAGAGAGCGAGAACAGGCGAAGGAGGCACATCAATGAACCGCAGACATTTCACTCGCCTGTGCGCAACAGGCATGGCGGTGGCGGCGACGCAAGGGCCGTCGCTGGCCCTCTCACAGTTACCCGCCGAGACCCTAACCCTGGCCAACAGCAAGGAAGCGAGGCATATCATGTCAGACAATCCCCTGCGGATAGGATTTTGCACCGATCTTTCCGGTCCATATGAAGATGTAGATGGCAACGCTGGCGCCGAAGCCATTCGCATGGCCATAGAGGAGATGAATGGAACAGCGGCCGGACGTCCGGTCGAGCTACTGCTCAGTGACCATCGCAACGATGAAGGGGAGGCCGCATCGATCGCCCGCCGCTGGTATATGAACGAAGGCGTCGACATGGTGATCGGCGGCGTCAACTCCGACACGAGCCTTGCCATGACTGCCATCGCCACCGAGCTTGGCAAGCCGATCCTCGTGGTTGGCGCGGGGACGTCGGTCCAAACGCGCGAGCGCGCAGCGCCGACGGTCATCCAATATGCCTACACCACAGTCGCGCTTGCGACGGTGCCGGCGCTCGGTCTCGTCCGGGAAGGCCTGAAGCGCTGGTTCTTTGTTACCGCTGACTATCCCTTTGGGCGTGAACTGGAGGAGCATGGCACTGCAGCGATCAACGCGGCGGGCGGGACGGTTGTCGGATCGGTCAAAAACCCGCACGGCGCCGAGGACTTCACTCCCTTCTTGGAGCAGGCCAGAGACAGCGGCGCCGAAGTTCTGGGCCTGGCCAACGGCCACGCCGAACTGCTCAAGGCTATGGCAGCCATGGAGACGCTCGGCCTCCGCGACCGCATGAAACTCGTTGGCCTGCTCACTTTCGTGGATGATATCCATCACATGGGCCTCGAGAAATCGCAGGGCCTCTATCTCGCCGACAGCTGGTACTGGACCCGCGACGATGATACGCGCCGTTGGTCGGAGCGTTTCTACGACCGGCGGCAGCGCATGCCGTCATCGCTGCAGGCCGCCGACTATTCGGCTGCTCTCCAGTTCCTGAAGGCCGTTGAAGCCGTAGGCAGCGCCGATCCGACAGCTGTCATCGGGCACCTGCGGGAGGCCACCTTGAACGACATGTATGTCAGAAACGGACGGATCCGGGAGGACGGTACGATGCTGCACGACATCCACCTGCTGCGCGTGAAGACCCCGGATGCGTCGAAAGGCGAATGGGACGTTTACGAACATGTCGCGACCATGTCCGGCGCCGAGGCGTTCCCACTGTAATGGACATATGCTGGCGGCCTGATTGGACGCCAGCATATCTGTGGGACGAACCATGGCCACCGCCAGCCATTCCGGCCACAGCAGCATCGCAGATCAATAGCGGCAGATCGATGAAACGCGCTGATGCGGATGCTGGAACTCTGATGGGCTACGCCGGGCATGCATGCAGGCGTTTATTGCTCGTGGGCCCCGGCTACTCGAAACGTTTCCGTGAGCCAGTCGATGAACACTCTGACGCGAGACGAGAGCTGCCGTCCCGGCGGGTAGAGGACAGACACCTCCATCGGTGGCGGCGGAAAGTCCTCCAGCGCAGACACCAGCGAGCCGGCAGCAAGTTGATCCCGAACACGATAACGCGGCACATGGATCAGCCCCAGCCCGGCAACGCATGCGGCGGTGTAGATC
>JAEYTV010000552.1 GCA_023433855.1 Pseudomonadota bacterium
ACACTGATCCGCTTCGCCGGACCCCGGCTTGCCGCCGCGCCCGCCGACGATCCGCTGGTTCCGGTTATGCTGCGCCAGGGCGAACGTGCCCTGGGCGGCGCGATGTCTTGGTCGGAGCCACAGCCACTCGCCGACTTCCCTCCTTTCGGGCCGTTCGCCGGCATGCCGCATGCGGCAGATATCAGTGTCACGCGACAGGTTCTCGCCGAGCCGACCGGCGACCTTGCAGAGCGGACCTGGGCAAGCCTTGCCGACGGAACCCCGCTCGTCACCGAGAAGGAAGTCGAAGCCGGCCGGATCGTGCTTTTCCACACGAGCGCCGAGGCAACATGGTCGAACCTTCCGCTTTCAGGCAATTTCGTCGAGATGCTTCGCCGTCTCGTCCAGCTCGCCCGGGCTGGCGGAGCGGCATCCGGCGGAACTGCAGCCGATGGTTCGACGGCCACCTTGCCGCCATACCGGCTGCTGACTGCGGACGGCATCCTGACGACGGAAACCGGCAGTGCGCGACCCGTCACCCTCTCCGGCAATCGGATCCCGGTGGGGAGTTTTGATCATCCGCCCGGCCTCTATGGAACCGAGGACGGGTTCACCGCCATCAACCTTCTGGCGCCAGGCACGGTCATCACGCCCTTCAATCCAACGGCCGGGGGACAGCCGATCGTCAGGGAAGGCCTCGCAGGCGGCGAGACGATCTCGCTCAGGCCCGCGCTTTTCGCGGCAGCCTTCGCGCTGCTGGTGCTCGACAGTCTGGTGGTGCTGTTCATGAATGGCGCCTTCTCGCGCCCCGCAGGCCTCGGCCGCAGACGCAGCTCCACGGCAGCGTCGGTCGCGGCCATCCTCGCCTTCGCCATGCTGTCGGCGCAAACCGGCGAGAGCCGCGCACAGGAAATGGCGCCCGGGGCGGGCGCCAAGCCTGGCGACGAGCAGGTGCTTGAGCGCCTCGATACGACCCATCTCGCCTATGTGGTGACAGGGGAAGCAGAGGTCGACAGGGTGACCGAACAGGGGCTCGACGGGCTGAGCCAGTTCCTCACCTATCGTACGACGCTCGAACCGGGCGCGCCGGTCGGTGTCGACATTTCCAGGGACGAACTCTCCCTTTACCCGATCATCTACTGGCCGATCTCAGCCTCTGCGCCGATGCCCTCGCAACAGGCAATCTCCCGCATCGACGCCTACATGCGCAACGGCGGCACCGTTCTCTTCGACACCCGCGATCAGTATTCCGCGCTCGATGGGGGTGGCACGACGCCGAACGGAGAGCGTCTTCAGGCGATCCTCGCCAACATCGACATTCCACCCCTCGAGCCGACGCCGGAGGACCATGTCCTCACGCGCTCCTTCTACCTGCTGACGAATTTCCCTGGTCGCTATGCGGGAAGCCCCTTGTGGGTCGAGGCTCGCCAGGAGGCTCGCAACACCGGAGCGCAACTCTCCTCGTCAGGCGACGGCGTAACCCCGCTCCTCATCACCGGCAACGATTTCGCCGGTGCCTGGGCCGTCGACACCCAGGGCGCTCCGGTGCTTCCCACAGTTCCGCCCGACGAGATGCAGCGAGAATATGCCTACAGGGCGGGTGTCAACATCATGATGTACATGCTGACCGGCAACTACAAGGCCGACCAGGTGCACGTGCCCGCACTTCTCGAGCGGCTCGGCCAGTAGGAGACGGCGGTGACGATTGAATTTGCCCCCTTCTTCCCTTGGGCCGTGCTGGCCGGCTTGGGAGTGCTTGCCCTGCTTCTCGCCACCCTCGCCTTCTGGCGCGGCGTGCGGAGCGCAGCCTTGCGCACGCTGGCACTTGCAAGCCTTTTGCTGGCGCTCGCCAACCCGACACTCATGCAGGAGGACCGGGAGCAACTGTCGACCGTCGTACCGATCGTGGTGGATCGTTCGCAGAGTCAGGAAACCTCAGGCCGGGAGGAGCAGACCGATGAGGCCCTGGCCGGGCTGCAGAACCGGTTCTCCCGCTATCCGCGCATCGAGACGCGGATCGTCGAAGTTGACGACGACGCCGAGTCCGACACACCTTCGACGCGGCTGTTCACGGCACTGCGTTCTGCGATCTCCGATGTCCCGCCGGCACGCATCGGCGGCGCCGTGTTCCTGACCGACGGCCAGATCCACGATCTTCCCGGGGTCAACCAGGATCTCGGCTTCAACGCTCCGCTCCACGGGCTGATCACCGGACAGCCAGACGAATTCGACCGACGCGTCGAAGTGTTGCGCGCGCCTCGTTTCGGTATTGTCGGAGAGGAACAGGAACTGACGCTGCGTGTATTCGACGACGGCCAGTCGCGCGGCGGCACGGCGGACGTCGTCGTGCGAATGAATGGCCAGCAGGTGGCGACACTGCGTGCCGCTCCCGGCGCCGAAACCCCGTTCTCCTTCACAGTTCCCCGTGGCGGCAACAACGTCATGGAATTCTCGGTCGAGGAGTTGCCGGGCGAGGTGACGACCGCCAACAATCGCGCCGTCCACGTCATCGACGGCATCCGCCAGAACCTGAGGGTCCTGCTCGTCTCAGGCGAGCCACATGCCGGCGAACGCGCCTGGCGAAATCTCCTGAAGTCCGACGCTTCCGTGGACCTGGTGCATTTCACCATCCTGCGTCCCCCCGAAAAGCAGGACGGTACCCCCATCAACGAGCTTTCGCTGATCGCCTTTCCGACCCGGGAGCTGTTCGTCGAGAAGATCAAGGATTTCGACCTCATCATCTTCGACCGCTACAAGCACCGCGGCGTGCTGCCTATCCTCTACTACGATTACATCGCCCAGTACGTGAACGAGGGCGGCGCACTGCTGATCGCCGCCGGCCCTGAACATGCCGGCGAAGACTCCATCGCCTCCACCCCGCTCGAGCAGGTGCTGCCTGCCGCGCCGACAGGCGGCGTGCACAATGCCGGCTTCTATCCACATCTGTCGGAAGCAGGCCTGAAACACCCCGTCACACGTGGACTCGATCCCTCGAACCAGAACCCGCCGGCCTGGGGACGGTGGTTCCGGACGATCGATGTCGACACTCCGCAGGGGCAGACCGTCATGGAAGGCGACGGCGATCGTCCACTGCTGGTGCTCAACCGACAGGGTGAAGGCCGCGTTGCCATGCTGCTGTCCGACCAAGGCTGGCTCTGGGCGCGCGGCTTCGAGGGAGGTGGCCCCCATGTTTCATTGTATCGCCGCATCGCGCATTGGCTCATGAAGGAGCCGGAACTGGAGGAGGAAGCGCTGACCTCCCGCGCCGTTGGCCGGACTCTGGAAGCCACTCGCCAGACGATCGGGCAGGACCCTGGCCCCGCGACCATCCGCTATCCGTCCGGACGCATGGAAACCGTGCCGATGACTGCCGCCGGTCCCGGTGAGTACCGGCTCGAACGCCGCATGGACGAGACCGGCCTGTTCGAAGTGACCAACGGAGAGTTCACCACGCTGGTCCATGTCGGCGCCGTCGACGCTCCCGAATTCAAGGCCATGATATCCACCGAGGCGACGCTAAGGCCTTATGCCGACAAGAGCCGCGGTCTTGTCGCCCGCGTAGCCTCCGGTGAGGCCGTGGCACTGCCGGACATCCTGCCGGTCCGCGGCGAGGTGCGCGTCAACGATCCCGATCGGATGATCATCCGCCTGACGGACGAAACCATTCTGCGCGGCGTCAATACGCTGCCGCTCTTCGCCGGATTTGCGGGGCTTTCCGCCCTGTTGTTCGCGGTGGCGGCCATGTGGTGGCGCGAGGGCCGATAAGGCAACGGCTATGAAATGGTCGAGCTGCCGGAGTTTGCGGAAGGACGCACCACACACTCCTGAAGAAACGGCCCTGGCGGATCCGCTGCCGGGCTCACGACGCCGTTGCGATCAGTGGCCGCGCCATTCGATATGACCTGGCAGCCGCTCATGCGTATCGGCAGCGATGGGCACGACGAGGACGCGGCCGGGATCGACGGGCCCCGGAAACTCCAGCGCATTGTGCGAGACCTTCTCGAAACCGAGAGGCATGTAATACGGCGGGTCGCCGACGAGGATGACCGCTTCGGAGCCCTGTCTTCTTGCCGCCTCTATGGCGATCCTCACCAGTTCCCGGCCGATGCCCTGATTCTTGTGGGACGGCCTGACGGCGAGCGGACCGAGCAGGTGCCCCCTCACCCTCCCTGCCAGCACAGGTGTCATGCGAACGGAGGCAATCGTCTCGCCGTCATCCGCGCAGATGAATGACAGCGAGCGGTCGTGAGGACCCTGCTCCCGAATGCGGGCGGCCGCGCGCGTATGCCGCCCCGGACCGAAAGCCTCTGCGTTGATGAGTTCTATGATCTCGTCATGGGAGGCATCCTCCGTCAGGTAGACAAGTTCGTGCTTGGCGAGACGTTGCTGGGACATGGATGAACCGAAGCCGTAAAACAGGAGCGGACAGGACAGGTGATCGCGATGACGCCTTGGGCAGGCGCATGGAGAGAGATCAGCGTCGTCGAAGTGTCCGTGCTTCGTTCATCAGATGGGTGTTCCCGGATTGCGGAGAGCCACCTAGCAGGAAAACGCGTCATCGTCCAATGCAAAAAAGCAGTGTTCAGATGATCGTGGCTCGCCAATGGCGCAAGGTGCCGTATCTATGGTTTATCGGAAGCGGAAGGAGAACTCCATGGGCATGCTCGTCGACGGCAAATGGCACGATGTCTGGTATGACACGAAAGCCAGCAAGGGCCGCTTCCAACGCAGCGCATCGCAGTTCCGCAACTGGATCACCTCCGATGGATCGGCTGGCCCCTCCGGCAGCGGCGGTTTCAAGGCCGAGGCCGGCCGTTATCATCTCTATGTATCCTATGCCTGTCCCTGGGCTCATCGGACCCTGATCTTCCGCAAGCTCAAGATGCTGGAAAACCTGATCTCGGTGTCGGTGGTGGACTACCTGATGGCCGAGAACGGCTGGGAGTTCAGGAAGCGCGACGGAGCGACGGGCGATGAGCTCTACGGCTTCGATTACCTCTACCAGCTCTACCTCAAGGCGGATCCGGACTACAGCGGCCGCGTCACGGTGCCGACGCTCTGGGACAAGCAGAAAGAGACGATCGTTTCCAACGAAAGCGCCGACATCATCCGCATGTTCAATACTGCATTCGATGCTTTGACGGGATCGACCTTGGACTATTACCCCGCAGACCTGCACGAGGAGATCGACGCTCTGAACGCCCGCATCTACGACACCGTCAACAACGGCGTCTACAAGGCGGGCTTTGCGACGAGTCAGGACGCCTACGAAGAGGCGGCGATCCAGGTGTCCGAGACCCTGGACATCCTGGAGGACCGACTGTCGAACAGTCGGTACCTTTTCGGCGACCGCTTGACGGAAGCCGACTGGCGACTGTTTACCACCCTCTACCGCTTCGATCCTGTCTACGTCGGGCACTTCAAGTGCAACATCCGCCGCATTGCCGACTACCCGTACCTGTCGGGTTACCTGCGCGACCTCTACCAGAAGCCCGGTGTGTCGGGCACCTGCAATCTGCTTCACGTCAAGAACCACTATTACCAGAGCCACAAGACGATCAACCCGACCGGGATTGTTCCCCTCGGGCCGCGCATCGACCTGATGGAACCGCATGAGCGGGAGAGGCTCAGCCGCCCCGAATGAGTTCTAGCCCTCTCAGTCTCCCGGTGAACATTTCGTTCGACTTCCACGGTCAATGACGGTAGCCTCTCGTCTTTGAACATGGTTTCGGGTGCGTGTCCGTTTTCCGACAGGGAGGAAGACAGTCATGAGCAATACCGTTCTTGTTTTCCAGAGAGCCGATGGCTGGGTCGTGCGCCTGACGGAAGGCGACGTTGTCAGCGAGCGCGAGTTCGGCTTTGAAAAGCACGCTCGCGCATGGGCGGACGGTCAACGTATCCGCCTGAAGCTTGCTCACCCCTCCGGGATCGAAGCCGGCGATGCTGCGCAGGCGCTCCGTCACGGACCGCCGGGTCCGTGACGCCACGGGTGCCCGACACACAAGGCGGATCACCAGAGATCTGATTTTGCAACTTCGCCGCTGAGTTCCTTCAGCCGTTTGCGGGTCGATGCCGTAGTGTCTTTCGGCAGCGAATCCAGCGCAAAGAAACCGCTTTCGGCAATTTCACGGTCGGGCGGCCGCGGCGACGTCTGCCGCACTGTCAGGCGGTAAAAGAGCACGTGGTCACGGGGGCTGGCGTTCCGATTGTAGTAGACGTGGAAGAGCTCCGGTTCGCCCTGCATCTCGAGGTTTCCTTCCTCGCGCAGTTCCTTGCGAAGCGCCTGGAGCGCGGTCTCGCGTCGTTCCATGCCGCCTCCGGGCATGTACCAGCCGGGCACATAGGTGTGACGGACGAGAAAGATCCGGCCTTCCTCATCGAAACAGGCGGCCCGCACGCCGAGCGTCATGCCGCGCGACAGGATGAAGAAGCGGTGCAACAGCCACATCACCGCCTTGGTGCGAAATCCCTGAGCTTCCGGAATGCCCTCCTCGCTCATTCACAACTCCGCAGGGCTGACAGAAATTGATAACGATTTGCGCGCTGATGCGTTATGCATCCGCCATGTTCAAATTCGCGCATATTTCCGACATCCACCTGGGCCCGCTCCCTAAACTGACGATGAGGGAACTGTTCTCGAAACGCATCACCGGTTTTGTGAACTGGCATCGCAATCGGCGCAAGCACCTTTTCGTGAACACTCTCGACCTTCTTCTCAGTGACCTGAAAACCCGCAATCCCGATCACCTGATGGTGACCGGCGACCTGGTCAATCTTGCTACGGGGATCGAGATCAAGCTGGCGGGTGAATGGCTGGAAACCATCGGCGACCCGGCAGAAACCACGGTCGTTCCGGGCAACCATGATGCCTACGTGCCGGGAGCTCACGACAAGTCGGTCGCGGCCTGGTATCCGTTAATCAAGAGCGACGACGACCCCGGCAACTGGCCCAAGGACGAGCATATCTTCCCCACGATCCGTCGTCGCGGTCCTATCGCGATCATCGGATGTTCGACATCGAACGCCACCCCGCCCTTCTCCGCTTCAGGCTATTTCAGCCCGCGCCAGGCGCGTGAAACCGTAAACCTGCTGAAGGAAGCGGGCGAGGAAGGTCTGTTTCGGGTCGTCCTCATCCATCATCCGCCGATACACGGCGCCGCCTCCTCCCACAAGCGGATGATCGGCATACGCCGATTCGCAGCAGCCATCTCGACGGGCGGCGCCGAACTGGTTCTGCACGGGCACACGCATCTCAACACGCTCTACTGGCTCCGGAGCCATGACGGCCAGGTTCCGGTCGTCGGCATCGCTTCCGCCTCACAAGGTCCCGGCGGGCACAAGCCGCCTGCTGCATACAACCTGTTTACCCTGTCCGGGGAGCCGGGCGCCTGGAACCTCCTGTGCGAACGTTACGGGTTGACCAACAGCGGAGAGGGTGTTGTGCTCGACGACAGCAGGGTCCTTTATGGTGAAACCCCGCCGCCGCTGACGGTGCTCGAAGCTGCAAGAATGTTGTGACTACCGAAGCGAACTTGTTGCAGAATCGCCACATTCCCATCATAGCTTCAGGTTGATCTCGGTTCGCGAGATTCGTTGCAGAACTGTGCCACCTCCATGACCAAGCCGGCCATATCATTCGACATACGGCGCGACATCGTCGCCCTTCTTCCGCGCCTCCGCCGGTTTGCGCTGACACTCACGGCATCTCCACCGGCTGCCGATGAACTTCTGCGCGAAGCGGCAATGCAGGCAGTCCAGAAGAGCCATCACTGGAAAGGCGAAGATCGACTGGAAGCGTGGCTGTTCAGCCTGATGCGCAGTATCTGGGCGGAGGACGGCAGGAAAGGCAGCCAGTCGCACGCAGGAACTCCCCCGTCAGCCTCCTCCGTTCCGGCTGTGCGCAGCGGCTTGAGCCGCCTCCTCGCGATGCCTCCGATACATGCGGCTGCGCTGCTGATGACTGACGTCGAGGGCTTCGCCTATGACGAAGCTGCCTCCATCCTTGGCATCGACGCGGGCCAGCTTGCCGCCCACCTGTGCGCCGCACGTCTGGATCTTGCCACGGATCAGGCTCCAGCCAATGAGCGGAGAGCCTGAGAGTGAACTCGTCTGCGCCATTACCTCTTGAACTGCGCCTTTCCGCCTATGTCGACGGCAACGCTGCGGATCATGACTTGCCGGAACTGGAGGGGATTCTTGTCAACGATCCACAGGCGCGCTCCCTTCATGATGCCTTGGAACGCGGGCGCGACGCCGGCCGGCAAGCTTTCGAGGACATGCTGAAGGAGCCGGTGCCGCTGGATCTTGTGCGTTTCATCAAGAACACGCCACTGCCTCGTCGCGCCATACGGGCGCCTTCGGCAGGAGGGACGTTCGGGTTCAAACGCTCCGCGGCGCGGTTCGTCGCACTTTCCGTATTCATCTTCCTGGGTGGCGGCGGATTGGGTTACATGATCGGCGCGCGCCCGACCATGTCGCAGCCGTCGCAGCTTTCGGGCTCTGTTGCAGAGACCCGCGACTTCTTCGACGATGTCATCGCCCAATACCGTCTCTTCGCGCGCCAGAGCAAGCACCTGGTCGAGATCACCGCAGACAAGCCTGCCGATATTCTGGAGTGGCTCACGACCAATACCGGCGTCAGTTTCCAGATCCCGGATCTGGCCGGAAACGGCCTGACTTTCGAGGGTGCTCGCCTGTTTGCAGCCGCCGGTGCTCCTGTAGGCCAGCTCCTCTACCGTCGCACCGATGGGGGGGCAGATGGTGATATGATCGCGATTTCCTTCACCAAGGCCCGCCCCGATCGCAGCCGCTCGGTCGAGGAAATCCGCAACGATACGAGCGTCGTAACCTGGGGCACGCCGCTTGCCGACTATATGGTCGTTGGCCCTTCTGCCGCCGCAGATCTGGACGACATCGCCGCCAAGGCCGCCGGCTTGATCTAACCGAACGGCATTCGGGCGATGGAGCCTGGTGCTTCTCTTCCGCGGCCGACAAGCCTTGTTGCGGGATCAGGCGGCGCGGGGTCAGTTGATCGCGCCGGCAACTCTCAGATGCAGAATATGTTCAATCCCGACACGTCATGCTCGATCTGGCTGAAGCCACGCGCCAGGTAATACGGCGTATTCTCGCTGCTCGCGCAAAGATAGCAGCGTGCCCGACCATGCTTCGCCGCCTCCTTTCGGGCAGCTTCGATCAGCCTTGCGCCGACACCCCGTCGCCGTGCCGCAGGCTCCACCCAGAGTGCGGCTATCCACGGCGCATAATCCGGCCGATCCTCAAGGTCCGACTCGATGACCAGAACGGAGCCCAGATAGACGCCTTCGTCCTGCGCCACCAGCGCAAGAGGGATGCTGTCGCCTGGAATCATCGGCTCCAGATGGGCGCGGTACTGGGCCAGAGAGACGCCGCTGTCTGCCCACCATGCACTCCAGCCGCGGTCGGCGATGACATCGGCATGGTGCGGGCAATCTCTGAGGTTGGAAATCTCCATCACGCAATCCCTCATGCAGTCGGTCGGGCTACCAAGACTAAGGCGTGCTCACCTCGGATCGTCGCTGCGTCCGGCCGAAGATAGCCGACGCTGCAGCGCGTCGCCACCGGCTTTCCGACCCCGTGGTCGACCGGCGCAAAGGAAAAGGCCGCCTGGCGGGCGACCTTCCATTCCAGTGACGGGGCAGTCTTCTTATCCCCGTTCTTCCAGCACCCGGTTTGCGGCCGAGACGATCGCCTCCAGCGACGCGGCAACGATGTTCTTGTTGATCCCGGCGCCAAACAGCCTTCCGCCCGGATGCTCCATCTCCACATAGGCGATGGCGGATGCATTGGAGCCGTGCTGCAGCGAATGTTCCGAATAGTCCGCAACCGAGAGTTCGATACCGAGATAGGTCGAAAGCGCATTGATGAAACCGTCGATCGGCCCGGTGCCCTTGCCCTCGATCCGCTTCGTCTCGCCGCCGTCGGTGATCTCCGCTGATACGACACGCACGCCCTTGTGGTCGGTGCCGGCAGGATAGGTGTGGTGATCGAGGAACTTGAGGCGGCTACCTGGCTCTATTCCGGGCGGGTGT
>JAEYTV010000648.1 GCA_023433855.1 Pseudomonadota bacterium
GTGTGGTGGCGGCGGCGTCAGGTCTTCCCGCGTTAGCTGCGCCGGCGTTACCGCCGATAAAGGTGGGGGCGCTGAAGTTCGGCACGGTGAGTTGGGAACTCGATACCATCAAACATCACGGATTCGATCACTCGAACGAGATCGACGTCAATGTTATCGATTTCGCCGGTGAAGAGGCCAGCAACGTGGCCATGCTTGCTGGCGATCTCGATGTGATCGTTTCGGACTGGCTTTGGGTCTCCCGCCAGCGATCCGAAGGCGAAATGCTGACCTTGGCTCCCTACTCCACGGCGGTGGGGGCGATCATGGTCAAGCAGGACTCGGCGGTGACTGAACTTACGGACTTGGCCGGCAGGAAGATCGGCGTTGCCGGGGGACCGCTCGACAAGAGCTGGCTGTTGCTCCAGGGCGTGGCGCGGCGGACGCATCAATTTGACCTTTCAGAGGAAGCGGAAGTTGTTTATGGGGCTCCCCCCTTGCTGTCGGAGAAGGCGCTTTCGGGCGAGCTGGATGCGGTGCTGAATTTCTGGCATTTCTGCGCCCGGCTCGAAGCCCGCGGTTTTCGGCGTTTGATCGGTGCTGACGATGCGGCGCGGGAACTGGGGGCGACCGGTCCCGTTTCGGCGCTCGGTTATGTCTTCCGCGAAGACTGGGCAAGCCGCAATGAGGATGTGGCCCGCCGCTTCGTGAGGGCAAGCGCCCAGGCCAAAACGTTGCTGGCCAGTTCGGACGCAGAATGGCAGCGGCTTGCTCCCCTGGTGAGGGCGCAGGGCCGCGAGCTTGAGGTGCTGCGCGACAGATACAGGGAGGGTATCCCGACACGTCCGCTTGCCGAGGAGGAGCGCGATGCGGCAAAGCTCTACGAGGTTCTCGCTGCTCTGGGCGGCGAGAAGCTTGTCGGCAAGGTCCCGCACATGGCCCCCGGGACCTATTGGGCCGCATTGAAGGCATGATGGTTGGTGAAGATGATAGGGTGGGGACGTCGCAGAGCGACAGTCGTCCCGCCCGCGGCAGCAATGCGGCCTTGCTGCCGGCGCTGACGACGGTCACATCCCTGGCTGCTCTCTGCCTGGTCTGGAGCTTGGTGGCGAATATCTGGCCAAATCGCGCGCTACCACGGCCGGCGCAGGTATGGGAAACGATCGTCGGCGAGCTGGAGAGCGGCGATCTCATCTACCATCTCGCTATGACGCTGCTGCGCGTCGCTGAGGCCTACGTCATTGCGATGGCCGTCGGGACCGTCATCGGTATCGTGCTCGGGCGCCGCCGCCGCCTCGATTCCTTCTTCCATCCCTGGCTTGTTCTGTTTCTCAACATACCTGCGCTGGTGGTCATCGTTCTCGCCTATATCTGGTTCGGCCTGACTGAGGCGGCTGCCGTCAGCGCCGTTGCGATAAACAAGATCCCCAATGTGGTCGTCACCATGCGTGAGGGTGCGCGGACCCTGGACGACCGTTTCATGGAAATGGCGAAGGTTTATCGTCTCAATGCCGTCGACAGGATCCGCCATATATTGATCCCGCAGCTTCAGCCCTACTTTGCTGCCGCTTCCCGATCGGGAATTGCGCTGATCTGGAAGATCGTTCTGGTGGTCGAACTGCTGGGGCGTTCCAATGGTGTCGGCTTCCAGATCTACCTCTATTTCCAGATCTTCGATGTCGCCGGCATCCTGGCCTACACTTTAACCTTCGTGATCGTCATGTTGATGATCGAGCTTCTTGTGGTGCAGCCCCTTGAACAGCATGCAACCCGTTGGCGCCGCCGCGCCGCTTAAGATTGACATTGTCGAGAAGGCATTTCGCTCATCGGAAGGTGTGCGGATCCTTGCCCTGCGCAATCTTTCCTTCGAGGTGAAGCAAGGAGAGTTAGCATGTCTGCTAGGCCCCTCGGGATGCGGAAAAACCACGACCTTGCGCATACTGCTCGGCCTCGACCGGGATTATTCCGGTGCTGTGCGGCTCCCTGGAGCAGATGGTTCCAACAGGGTTGCCGCGGTCTTCCAGGAGCCTGTGCTGCTTCCATGGCGAACGGTGGAGCAGAACATCCGGCTGACGTTGCCCCCCTGTCTGAAACAGGTGGCGCTCGGGGAACTGCTGGAAACACTTGGCCTTGAGGGTCTTGAGAAACTCTATCCCGCGGAGCTTTCGCTGGGGCTTGCAAGACGTGTCGCACTTGCACGTGCCTTCGCGACGGAACCTTCCGTGCTGTTTCTGGATGAGCCCTTTGCGTCCCTCGACGAGGCGACTGCCGACAAGTTGCGCGGCCTCTTGATGGCCGTCTGGTCAGCGCGACCGACAACAGCCTTGATGGTAACCCATAACCTACGCGAGGCGCTGCTGCTGGCTGACCGGATCATCCTCCTGTCGCCTCGGCCGGCACGTGTGACGGGAGTATTCGAGGTAGGGGTGCCGCGCGCCACCAGGGATGCCGCTACCCTCGAGGGCCTCATGGCAATGTTCAAAGAACAGTATCCCGATACGCCGTGAACAGGGCGATCGTCTTGCGGCCGGCCGCCCCCGATCCCTCGCATCAGTCAGAAACAACGGATATCCGCTTCAGCCTGAGCTCTGCGCAGGTCGGCCGTGGCGGATCTCCCAGGTGCGCTCTGACGAAACAGGACACCTCGCTCGCCGGTCAGCAGGCCAAGGCTCCTGAACGTTTCCGCTTCTTCATACCGCGCGTAGGGGATGATGGACGACACGACGTCAATCGAGCAGGAGCAGCTCTCAAGTGCCTGCCGGGAATTGCCGTTCGCTTTCATGCAGCCATAGACATAGTCTGCCACCGCGATGGTGGGATAGTCTCCGGCGGCGAAGGCGGTCTGGGCATGGAGGAGGGCGGCCGCCAGCGAGGCTTGGTACGTCATTCGGGACAAAGGCATGAGCAGCCTCCGGATCAGATTTAGAGAAGGCGATGTAAAAGTGAAGAACCGCCGCCGCTATCGTAGCATCTCACGGCATTGATGCAATCAAGGAGCAGTCAGCGTAAGTCAGAGGTTGCATATTGCGTTGCACTATAAATACTGCCATGCAAACTAAGGCAGTCAATCTTACTTCCGCCTAATTTAGGTCCTAGCATGACTTTGTCCTCCGGCCTCAAGATCTTGTCTTATGGGAGGGGCAAGGTTTCGTAGGCGCGAGGGGCAGGCAGCAAAGGTGCCCTCTGCCGAGCCCATCAAGCCGTGACACGCCGACGGAAGACGATCCCAGACAGCATGATGCTCATGCCCGGCGCTGCGGCTCCTGTAGGATAGCCGTGTCGGGATGAGTTGCCTCGGGTGATAACTGCATCGGGAGGACTTCGCATGCGCCTAACCAGAATCTCTGCCCGTCTGTCGCTGACTGCTGCATTCCTAATGGCTACTTTCGCCGGCACTTCGCTGGCCAATGATGAACTGAGCGCCCTAGCGGCGGATTCCAAGAACTGGGCCATGCCCACCGGCGATTACGCCAACCACCGCTACTCAAAACTCAATCAGATCACCAAGGACAACGTAAAGACCCTGCAGCCAAAGTGGACCTTCTCCACGGGCGTCCTGCGCGGGCATGAAGGTGGTCCACTGGTGATCGGCGACGTGATGTATGTCCACACGCCGTTCCCGAACATCGTCTACGCCCTCGACCTCAACAACGACGGCAAGATACTCTGGAAATACGAGCCGCGGCAGGATCCGAACGTTATCGGGATCATGTGCTGCGACACGGTCAATCGAGGTGTCGCCTATGGCGACGGCAAGATCATCCTGAACCAGGCCGATACGACTGTGGTGGCTCTCGATGCCAAGACAGGAGAGGTGGTCTGGTCTGTCAAGAATGGCGATCAGACCGACGGCGGCAAGGGTGAGTCGGGTACTGCGGCTCCGATGGTGGTCAAAGACAAGGTCATTATCGGTGTTTCCGGAGCCGAGTTCGGCGTGCGCGGATGGACGGCAGCCTATAACCTGAAGGACGGTTCTCTTGCCTGGAAGGCCTATTCGACGGGCCCTGATTCGGAAACCCTGATAGATCCGCAGAAAACCACCCATCTCGGTAAACCCGTGGGTCCCGACTCGGGTTTGAATACCTGGGAAGGAGAACAGTGGAAGACCGGCGGCGGGACGACATGGGGCTGGTTCTCCTATGACCCCGAGAGCAACCTGGTGTTCTATGGTACCGGCAACCCATCGACCTGGAATCCGGTCCAACGGCCAGGCGACAACCGCTGGTCGATGACCCTGATGGCACGCGACGCGGATACGGGGGTCGCCAAGTGGCTCTACCAGATGACGCCGCACGACGAATGGGACTACGACGGCGTCAACGAGAACATCCTTGTCGATGACATGCAGATCAACGGTCAACCGCGCGATGTCCTCGTGCACTTCGACCGCAACGGCTTTGCCTACACTCTCGATCGCAATACGGGCGAGCTTCTGGTCGCCAAGAAATACGATCCGAAAGTGAACTGGGCGACCGAAGTCGTCATGGATCCCAATAGCGACCAGTACGGGCGGCCACAGGTCGTGGCCCAATATTCCACCAATCAGAACGGTGAGGATACGAACACGACAGGGGTTTGCCCGGCCGCTCTCGGAACGAAGGACCAGCAGCCAGCATCCTATTCGCCGAAGACCGGTTTGTTCTATGTGCCGACGAACCACGTGTGCATGGACTATGAACCGTACCGTGTGAGCTACACCGCCGGTCAGCCTTATGTTGGAGCAACGGTGTCAATGTATCCAGCACCGGAAAGCCACGGCGGCATGGGCAATTTCATCGCCTGGGATGCCGCCAAGGGCGAGATCGTCTGGTCGAAGCCCGAGCAGTTCTCCGTCTGGTCCGGAGCTCTCGCTACCGACGGCGACGTGGTTTTCTACGGAACGCTGGAAGGCTACATCAAGGCAGTCGATAAGGACGGCAACGAACTCTACAAGTTCAAGACGCCGTCCGGCATCATCGGCAACATCAATACCTACGAGCACAACGGCAAGCAGTATATCGCCGTGCTCTCGGGGGTCGGTGGCTGGGCAGGGATCGGACTGGCCGGCGGGTTGTTGTCTCCTGACAACGCCGCTGCCTGGCACGGTGCCGTCGACCAGGGCCGCGAGCAGGACGATGAAACGCAGGTTGTCGGGACAGCAGGTTTGGGTGCCGTAGGGGGGTATGCAGCATTGGCTGACTACACCACCCTCGGAGGCCAATTGACTGTCTTCGGGCTGCCGGACTGACAAGTCCACTTGGGCAGGCCGGGCTGCGCGTCAAGCGGCCCGGTCTGCGCTCAGCCGGCAATCGAGTGTTTGGTTGCCAGATACAGGGTCCTCAACGGACCGAACAGCCTTTGTGAGCATGAGGTTGCTTGATGAATTTCCGCTTTCTCGTCTTAGCCTTGTTCACCCTGATTTCCGTTTTCATTTCCAGCACTGCCTCATCTGCCGACACAAAGGAGAAAGCTGCTGCCGTTTCAGAGGAGGACGGCAAGTTCTTCGACGCCGAGGGTACGCCGACGTTCAAGATCGAGAACGGCAGCGTCGACTGGTACACCTTCAGCGGCTACCGGCGCTATCATTCGGATTGTCACGTCTGTCACGGGCCCGATGGTGTC
Organism: Pseudomonadota bacterium; assembly: GCA_023433855.1. GTDB lineage: Bacteria > Pseudomonadota > Alphaproteobacteria > Rhizobiales > Rhizobiaceae > Neorhizobium. The sequence continues at coordinate 5,581 of JAEYTV010000648.1, forward strand.
GGTTCCAGTTACGCTCCGGCCCTGGCGGAGAGCATGAAGAACATGGACTATCCGACGTTCCTCTCGATCGTCGCCGAAGGGCGCAAGAATGTTGGTGGTGGCAAAGAGAACGTCATGCCCGCATTCGGGGAAAACAAGAACGTTTACTGCTACCTAGACGATATCTACATCTATCTGCGGGCACGTGCAGTTGACGCTGCACCGCGCGGTCGTCCGCCCAAGAAGGCCGACAAGCCGCAAGGGGCGAAAGACTACGAAGCCTCTTGTATGGGTGGATGAGATGGGAGGGGCGTTCCGCACCGTTATCGGTTCCGCTGCCATTGTGGCATGTGTAGCCCTTGTTCTTCCGTCGCAGGTCCAGGGCCAGACTGCTGGACTAGGTGCTGCCGGTGAACTGGTCGATCCCGATGTCCTGCGCGTTTGCGCGGATCCTTCCAACATGCCCTTCAGCGACGAGAGCGGCCAGGGATTTGAAGACAAGCTTGCGAAAATGGTGGCGGCGGCGACGGGGAGAAGCAGCGTTGCCTATACGTGGTTCCCATCCATCACGGGCTTCGTGCGCAACACGCTTGGAGCCAACCGCTGCGACATCATCATGGGTTACGCCCAGGGCGATGAACTGGTTCAGAACACCAATGCCTATTACCGCTCCACCTACGTGCTCGTTTACAAGAAGCAAGGAGAACTGGACGGCGTTGAAACGCTCACTGATCCGCGTTTGTCGGGCAAGCGCATAGGGGTGGTAGAGGGAACGCCTCCCTCCGCAAACATGGCGGCAGCCAAGCTGATGCGAACCGCGAAGGTCTATCCACTGATGGTCGACACACGGATCGCTCCGTCCATGGGTGAGGTCATGATCGGCGATATGCTCAAGGGCGCCATAGACGCAGCGGTGATTTGGGGACCGATGGCTGGCTACTACGCCCGGAAATCTGGCGCCGACCTGGCGATCGTCCCATTGATCAAGGAGAAGGGCGGGCAGCGGATGACCTACCGCATCACAATGGGGGTGAGGCCTTCGGACCAGCAATGGAAGCGGACGTTGAACGCATTCATCCGCGACCATCAGAATGAGATCAACAAGCTGCTGCTGGAATACGGAGTTCCGCTGCTCGACGAAAAGGATAAATCGATAACGCAGTGACCGGAGGCTCGCCGCTGCCAAGGCGAGTCCACGACGCGGCGTCACATTAGGGTTCCATGTTTCAGTGAGATCAAACGCCGGATCGGTTTCGACGGGCGAGACAGAGGGAGAGCGACATGGATGTTCGGGCCGCGGTAGCCGTTGGGGCTGGCAAACCCTTGGAAGTGATGACTGTGCAGTTGGAGGGGCCTCGCGCGGGAGAGGTTCTGGTGGAGGTGAAGGCGACCGGCATCTGCCATACGGATGATTTCACGCTGTCGGGTGCCGATCCGGAAGGTCTGTTCCCGGCCATCCTTGGCCATGAAGGTGCGGGTGTGGTGGTCGATGTCGGTGCGGGCGTCACCTCGGTGAAGAAGGGCGATCACGTCATCCCGCTTTATACGCCCGAATGCCGCGAATGCCCGTCCTGCCTCAGCCGCAAGACCAATCTGTGCACGGCGATCCGCGCCACCCAGGGCCAGGGGCTGATGCCGGACGGCACCTCGCGCTTTTCCGTCAACGGCGAGAAGCTGCACCACTACATGGGCTGCTCGACCTTTGCCAACTATACCGTCCTGCCGGAGATCGCGGTCGCCAAGGTCAACCCGGACGCTCCCTTCGACAAGATCTGCTATATCGGCTGCGGCGTGACGACCGGCATCGGCGCCGTCATCAACACGGCGAAGGTGGAGATCGGTTCCACCGCGATCGTCTTCGGGCTCGGCGGCATCGGCCTGAACGTCATCCAGGGTCTTCGTCTTGCCGGCGCCGACATGATCATCGGGGTCGACCTCAACAACGACAAGAAGGAATGGGGCGAGCGCTTCGGCATGACCCATTTCGTCAACCCGACGGAGGTCGGCGACGACATCGTCGCCTATCTCGTCAACATGACCAAGCGCGGTGCCGACCAGATCGGCGGCGCCGACTACACGTTCGACTGCACCGGCAATACCAAGGTCATGCGCCAGGCGCTCGAAGCCTCGCATCGCGGCT
>JAEYTV010000574.1 GCA_023433855.1 Pseudomonadota bacterium
TGGGGCCATACTCGATCCAAAGGGAGCTGTCCCTGACCAGGCCCGTGGGCTTGGACATATGGCGCCCACCTACGTTTGTAGGCACCCAGGATCGTAAACCTCCATCGGTTGCCGTGGATCGCACTCAGCCGTCCGCCTCGGCGGGCGCGGGCTCAAAGGGTTGACTTTGCTGACCCCGCGAACGAGTTTCTCCGGGCCTTCCATTTTCCCGGGGACCCATGCCGCTTAGCACCAACACCTTTGCCCGCTCGTCGATCCTCATGCTGCTGATCGGCGCCTTCATCCTCATTGGCATCGTTCTGTCGTCACTGATCCAGGCGAGGATGACGCAGTCCTACTTCGACAATGTCATGCAGCTGCGTACCGCACGGGCGACCACAGCCGACATGCTCATCCTGCTCCACGCCGCCGAGACCGGCCAGCGGGGCTATCTCCTGACGCAGAACAGGGCCTTCCTGGAGCCGTACGAGCAGTCTCTCAACGAACTTCCGGTGCGGCTCGAACGGTTGAGATCCGCACTCAAGGCGGAAGCTTCGATGACCGATCAGATCTCCCGGATCGAGTTCCTGATCAACGAGAAGCTGTCGGAGTTGCGGCAGACGGTGGAGATGGCTGAGCGCGGCGATGTTCCGGGGGCCGTCGCGATCGTGCGCCAGGAATACGGCCGTCAGGTCATGAGCGAGGCACGCGAACTGCTGCAGAACCTGATCGACCTGTTCCAGGCGAGACTCGATGCGGGTGCGGAGGAACTGTCCGCGTCGGCCGCCTCCATGCAATGGTTCGCGATCGGAGGCGGGATCGTCATCATCGCGGTCGTGGGCGGGGCGATTCTCATTGTCGCGCAGCATGTGCGCGAACTGTCGAGTGCCAGAGCCGCGGTCGAGGGGCTGAACGCGAGCCTTGAGGAACGTGTGGAGGAGCGCACGGAGGATCTGATGCAGGCAAACCGCGAGATCCAGCGCTATGCCTACATCGTCTCCCATGATCTGCGCGCGCCCCTCGTCAATATCATGGGCTTCACGAGCGAACTCGACGCAACTCTTGCAGCGGTCAGGACCTACGTGCTGGCCGATGGCGACGCCTTGACCGAAGATCAGGTCCGGGATGCGCGACTTGCCGTGGAGGAGGACCTCCCCGAGGCAATCGGCTTCATCCGCTCGTCGACGAGGAAGATGGACGGGTTGATCAACGCGATCCTGAAGATTTCACGTGATGGCCGGCGCGAGCTGAAGCCGGAGCCCGTCAATCTGACAGAACTGCTGGAGAACACGGCCGCCAGCATCTATCACCAGGTCGACGAGGCAGGCGGCGAGATCAAGATCGCGGTGGGCGGCGCGCGCGGCCTGATCTCCGACCGCTTCTCGCTCGAGCAGATCTTCGGCAACCTGTTTGACAACGCCGTCAAGTACCGGCATCCGGACCGTCCACTGCATCTGGCAGTACGTGCCATGCCCGCGAAGCGTAATGGCGTGCGCATCGAAGTCGAAGATAACGGCCGTGGGATCGCGCCTGAGGATCACGAGCGCGTTTTCGAGCTTTTCCGAAGATCGGGCGTGCAAGACCAGGCGGGAGAAGGTATAGGCCTCGCTCATGTGCGGTCATTAGTCAGAAATTTAGGCGGGGAGATTACCGTGACATCCACTTTGGGCGGCGGATCCACTTTCATCATCCGCCTGCCCGGGGATTTGTCCCAGTTTGTCAGGAGTAGCGGGTCATGAAGGCAGCCGGAAAAGAAGTCACCATCGTGATGATCGAGGACGACGAAGGCCATGCGCGCCTCATCGAGAAGAATGTGCGCCGGGCTGGGGTCAACAATGAGATCGTCCCCTTCACCGCCGGGAATTCCGCCTTGGATTATATCCTCGGCACAGACCGTTCGGGAGCCGCAAGCCATGAGCGTTACCTGCTCATTCTCCTCGATCTCAACCTGCCCGATATGTCCGGTATTGACATCCTTGAGAAGGTGAAGTCCAACCCCTATACCAAGCGTCTTCCGGTAGTCATTCTCACGACCACCGATGACGAAAGGGAAATTCAGCGCTGTTACGATCTCGGCGCGAATGTTTATATTACCAAACCTGTGGACTACGACAGCTTTGCCAATGCCATCCGGCAACTCGGGCTGTTTTTCGCCGTGATGCAGATACCCGGACAATAAAAGAAGCGATGCCGCACACGATCCTGTACGTCGACGACGATCTCGCCTTGGCCAGACTAGCGGAACGTCATCTGGGGCGTGCCGGCTATCGGGTCGTGCATGCGGCGGATCGGGCCGCGGCGATGGAGGCAGTGGGTCATGGCGGCAACGACCTCGTCGTTCTGGACCATTATCTTGCTGCCGGTACCGGGCTGGATATCCTCCACCGGCTGAAGGACCAGGGGTCCGACATCCCTGTTGTCTACGTGACCGGCTCCAGTGACGCGACGATCGCGATCGATGCGCTCAAGAGCGGTGCCTCGGACTACGTCATCAAGACGGTGGGGGACGAATTCTGGCCGCTGATGGAGAGCGCCATCCGCCAGGGTATCAGCAACGCCGAGCTGCGACGCGCGCAGGAGCGGGCGGAACAGGAGATCCGGCTGGGCAAGGAGCGCGCAGAAGTGCTGCTTGCCGAGGTCAATCATCGTGTTGCCAACAGCCTTGCTCTGGTGGCGGCGCTCATCCGCCTGCAGGTGTCCAGCAGCAAGAGCGAGGAGGTCAAGGCGGCGCTCGCCGAAACCCAGGCGCGCATCACGGCTATCGCCGGCATGCATCGCAGCCTCTACACTTCCGATGATGTTCGCCACGTCGAGATGGACAAATATCTCGGCACCCTGGTGCACGAGGTTCAGGGTACCGTCAGTGACCAGCAGGGGCCATCGATCCGACTGGACGCCGAGCCGCTTTACCTCACGTCCGACCGCGCCGTATCCATCGGCATGATCGTGACCGAGCTCCTCACAAATGCGCTGAAATATGCCTATCCGGCCGGCGGAGAGGGCGAGGTCCGTGTTCTTCTGCGCAAGCAGGGAGAGGACAGCGCTTTGCTTGCAGTGGAGGATGACGGGATTGGCTGGCGCGAGGGAGATCAGCCAAAGGGTACCGGGCTGGGCAGCCGTATCGTGAAATCCATGGCCGCTACCTTGGGCTCGTCCATCCGCTACGTGCCTGACATTCCCGGCACGCGGGCGGAACTTACCGTCGCCCTTCAGTAGGTATGCTTCGCCCTCCACAGCGGACGGATTTTGTTCCGGCCATTGCAATAGTGCGAGCACGACCCTATGATTCCGGCCGACGGTGAAGGTGCATAGCTTCGAAGACCGAACTTGCGGTCTTCCGAGCTGTGCGCGAAACGTTGCCGATCGGCGGAGCAGGTGCTGCGCCGATGTTCGGTGAGGCGGTGTCCACTACCGCCATTCTGTTTTGTGCACAGGTTTATTGTCCCAGCTGAAGAGCTCCTTTTGTTAACCGAAATTCTCATCGTCATCGCCCTCACCGTTTTGAATGGTGTTCTGGCAATGTCGGAACTCGCCGTGGTTTCCTCCCGCCCGATCCGCCTCAAAGTGATGTCCGAGCAGGGCAACAGGGGAGCAGCCACCGCACTGCGGCTGGGCGAAGATCCGGGCCGGTTCCTTTCCACCGTGCAGATAGGCATCACCCTCGTCGGCGTTCTTTCAGGCGCCTTCTCCGGCGCGACTCTCGGTGCCCGTTTCACCGCATGGCTCCAGTTGCAAGGCTTGACGGAGAACGTCGCCAGCTGGCTTGGCGTGGGCAGTGTCGTCGTCGCCATTACCTACCTGTCGCTGATCATCGGGGAACTGGTTCCCAAACAGGTCGCACTGCGGGCGCCTGAGGCGGTCGCTGCCCGCGTGGCACCTGCCATGATGTTGCTCTCGAAGATCGGCGCGCCGATCGTCTGGCTACTCGATATTTCCGGACGAGCCGTTCTGGCGATGCTGGGCCAGAGTGGAAGCTCCAGCGACAAGGTGACCGACGAGGAAATCCGCACAGTGCTTGCGGAAGCGCAGAGCGCCGGCGTGATCGAGACGGAAGAATCGGCGATGATTTCCGGCGTCATGAGACTTGCCGATCGTACGGCTCGCGGCCTGATGACGCCGCGCCGCGATGTGGAAGTGATCGATACGGAAGACGACCTGGAGGAATTGCGGGCTCAGTTACGTGCCACCTCACGTTCGCGACTGCCGGTGCGAAAGGGCAGTTCCGACGAGATCCTTGGGGTATTGTTCGTCAAGGACGCCTATGACTTCATCGCCGGCGACAAGCACTTCGACATCAAGGCACTCATGCGGGATGCGCCGGTGGTTTCCGACCTTACCGGAGCACTGGATGTCATCGAGGCTCTCCGTCGGGCCCCTGCCCATATGGTTCTCGTCTATGACGAGTATGGGCACTTCGAAGGTATCATCACCTCCGGCGATGTGCTGGAGGCAATTACCGGCGTCTTCCAGGAGGACGAGGAGGAGGAGCCTGCGATCGTGGCGCGCGACGACGGCAGTTTTCTCGTGGCCGGGTGGATGCCTGTGGATGAA
>JAEYTV010000581.1 GCA_023433855.1 Pseudomonadota bacterium
AACGCAAAGTCGGCCAGCTCACCATGGAAGCTGGACCTGGTTAAAAAAACTCCGCGGCAGCCAATGGCCGGCGACAGCGGGAGCTCCTCCATCATCACCGGTCCCCGGCCTGCTCCATCCGACGGGGGTGCAAAATGATCGATCTCCCGAGAAGCGCCTACTATTACCCGTCAACCGCGAGAGCCTCAAACCTCGGCGACAGCGAACTCGTTGCGATCATTGAGGACATCCAGGACGAGTTGCCCTGCTACGGATACCGATGTGTGACACAAGAGCTTCAGCGGCGAGGCCACCTTGTCAACCACAAGCGTGTCGCTCGCGTCATGCGGGCCAATGGCCTTGGGATTAAGCCACGCAAGCGGTATGTTCGCACACCGACAGCAACCACGATTCACCGATCTACCCGAACCTCCACCGCAATGTGATCCCGGCGCGACCCGGTATGGTCTGGGTGGCTGACTTCACGTACATCCGCATCACTGTCGGCTTCTGCTACCTTGCCGTCATTCTCGACGCCTGCAGCCGCAAAGTCATCGGTTATGGCCTGTCAAAACGCCTGGATACGCCGCTGGCATTGGCAGCGTTGCATTCGGCGCTCGAAAACCGAAAGCCTCCTGCCGGCTGCATTCACCACACCGACCGCGGGTGCCAATACGCCAGCGAGAGCTATCGACGGGCGCTTGATGCCGCTGGCCTACAGGGTTCCATGAGCGCAGTCGGCAACCCTTATCATAATGCGCAGGCAGAGAGCTTCATGAAGACCCTGAAGGTCGAGGACATCTACACCGCCGGCTACGAGACCTTCGCGGACGTGGCAGAACGCTTGCCCAGGTTCATCGAGCAGATTTACAATGCCAAGCGGCTGCACTCAGCCCTTGGCTATTTGTCGCCAGCAGAATTCGAAACTCAACTCGCCCAGCAGGCGGCTTAGTTTGAAGCGCCTCGTTGGTCCGGCCCGAGGGGTTCACTCCAAAACCGGCTCAGTTCCGCGTGGAAACCAACAAGCAAGAGCACGCCATCAAGGAATAGCCGCGTACGGGCCTTCACCATTCACGTAAGTGTCCAATCGTCTAAGCCGAGGGTGGACCGCCGTTCAGCAAGCAGATGCTAATCAAATCTCGGATCTGGCTTCATTCGCCAAGGCCGATGACAACAGCAGCGGCATGGCTAGCTTTCGTTATTTCTCTGCTTGTGGCGCATTCCCTATAGCCTCTCGGGCTCGAGCATGGGTCCGACGATCTCACAACCAAATTCAGCTGAAATGGCAGGGAAGGCGTCGAGCGGCTGTCCAAGCATGGCTTCGAACATCCCGTCGAGATGCGGCGGACTGAAGATGCCTAGCATGCGAGCCTGCCTGTCGCTGAAGTTGCGAAAGGCGTGAACGCTACCCTGGGGAATAAAGACAAAGCCTCCTGCCCCGCTTCGAAAGCGCCGACCCTCAAGGGCGAATTCAACTCTCCATTGAGGACATAAAGTAGTTCGTCGATGTTGTGATGGATATGAAAGGGCCAAGACTCATCAGTGATCATTAGCGACGACTACCGTCACATTTGCCTTTTCAAGAACGTCACCTAAGACTTCACTTGGTGATTCTTCTGTAACCAAGGTGTCGATTCTACCTAATGGGCAAAGATGATTGAAACTCGTTCGCCCAAAATTTTCGGAGTCCGAGAGTAGCACGGCACGGTTTGCGTTTTCCAACATCGATCGAATAGTCCATGCGACATCGGAGCGCGTTTCGAATAGCCCGTCTTCGGATATTCCACTTACGCCGAAATACATGCTGTCTGCGCGATACCGCCGAAAAAACGCACTGGCTTCATGCCCTAAGGTAATCTGCTCCGCGCCGTCCAGTTCGCCCGGAGCCAGGATTATCCGGCAGCCCGGCGCACCGACGAGAGCATTGGCGACGCGAATGCTCCCGGTGAGGATCGTCAGGTTTTTGGCCTTTCTCCGCAGGCTGCGACTGAAATGCAGCGCGGTGACACCGGAGCCGATAAACAGAAATTCGCCCGGGTGCACCATTTCGCTCGCATGATCTGCGATCCGTGTCCGCTTTGCGACATTCTGGCGCATACGCGCCTGAAACCCGAGATCGTCGGCATTTGGAGGCTCAACCGCGCCGCCGAGAGTCCGCGTCAAAAGCCCTTCCTTACCGAGATACTCCAGATCCCGACGGATGGTTTCTCTTGAAACACCGTAACGGGAAGCCAGGTCACTTAGCTTGACCGAGGAGAGGCGGCCCGCTTCTTCAAGAATAAGCTCGCGACGATCACTTGGACTAAGCTTTTCACCCATTATTCCTCCACGGCATAAAACCTGCCGTATGTCCTGCCCCACAATGCCCATCCACTATCGTCACGGACCCCCGCCTGACAAGTTCTAGGTGATGCTAGGCAAGTGAAAGCTGATGGGACGCTTGTGGGCGCTGCGGCTGATCTCACCTATTCGTACGGCAACTTCGGCCGCCGGATCAGCGGATTTCAGTATTGCGGCAAGAATACCTGCGACTTCGCGGATTTCCTCCGCGCTATAGCCCTGCCGCGTCACCGTCGCCGTCCCGATCCTGAGCGCCGGGCGCACTTCGTCGCCGGCCATTCTGGGCCAGATCTTCGTCTCGGTTGCAAAAATGCCGAGCCTTTCCAATCTGCGCTGCGCGCCTTGGGGAAGACCGCTTAGGTGGATCAGGAGCATGTGCGTCCGGGTAAAGCCCCTGTCGCCGCCTTCGACCGCAATGCCCTCATCGGCAAGTGCTTTTCCCATCAACTGGGCGTTTGCTATGATTTGCGTGCCGAATTCACGGCCATAGGCCAAGGATTCCGCCAGAACATAGCCAAGAGCTGCGATCCGGTTGTTCTGGTAGTTGTCAATCCGCGTGTCGACCACACGCGCAATCTCGGCACCAAGTTCCCTGCTGGCCGATATGATCATGCCGCCAATCGGACCGGGAAGCGTCTTCTGTGTCGATCCGGTAACAAAGTGAGCGCCGTGATCCAGCGGATTGTCAAAGGCCTGTCCGGCAATCAGTCCGAGAACATGGGCGCCATCATAGTGAATATAGGCATCACAATGGGACGCAATCCAGGCAATGCGCTCGACATCATCGGCAAACAATACCTTCGCCGTGCCGATGGAGATCAGGCGCGGACGGACACGCCGGACGAGCTGCTCCAAGGCATCAAGGTCAATATCACCGGTCCCATTCAGGAATGGCAGGTCGTACACATGCGCACCGAGAGATCCCGCCAGCCCCTCCGGCCGCATGCTGGGGTGCGAGCCGTAAACAGGCGAGGGTGAAATAATCGCATCCCCCGGCCTGATTGCCAGCGACAACACGATCTCATTGGCCTGGGATCCGGAAGTCGGGCGCCATTCCGGCGCAAAGGGCGCAAAAACCTTGGTTGCCAGATCGTCGACGGCTTCTTCCATCACATCAATCCAACGCGCTCCGCCATGCGGACGATGGCCGATGGCACCGGACATGAAATGATCCGAAAAGCTTGAACCGAGCAGTCTTCCGACAAGCGGCGACATCAGGTTTTGTGACGCGACCAGGTTGATGCAGCCGGCATGATAATTCGCGTGGGAACGCTCGGAAGAAAACAACACTTCCGCGGCCTTGATCGCCTCAGCGACTCTGTCCATGTGAGGAACACCTTGAAAAAACGTGGGGCCAATTTTCAGGCCCCACTTTGCAATCTTGATTCGTGGGCGCGATTAACGCTTGCTGATCCATTCCAGCCAGCGAGGCTGAACAGCCGCGCCATTGTCGCTCCACCACTTGGCGTCGATCTTGAGACCCTTTTCGGCATTATCAGGGTAGCCAGGCAGGCCCTTGGCGGTTTCGACAGGAAGATCCGCGTAAATGCTCTTGTTGGCGATATCTACCGGGCGGCGCAGCGCGTGGGCGCGCATGCCTTCAGCCTGCATCATGAAGGCGATCAACTTCTGGGCATTGGCCGCACCAGGCGCGCCTTTCGGGATTGTCCAGTAGCTCTGCTCGGCGAGCGCCTCATTGAAGGTATAATCAATCGTGTTGCCACCTACCTTTTCGCGCGATGTGAGCGCGAGGCCGGCCGCAGTCATGTCCACCTCATTATTCTGCATGAGGAGGCTCCACTGCGCAGACTGCTCAACCCACAGATCCACCTTGTCGCGAATTGCATCAAGTGCTTCGAAAGCTTCATCTATCTTGATCGGATAGATTTTATCCTTCGGCACGCCGGCGGCGAGGAGTGCGATTTCAAAGGAAGGCTTAGGACGGGCATAAAGGGCACGGCGACCCTTGAACCGCTTGGCGTCGAAGAATTCCGCCCAGGATTGCGGGCCATCCTTGCCGACGGCCTTCGTGTTCCAGCCGATGACCGTCGAGAAAGCGACCGATCCCACGCCGTAGGGCAACATAACTGTAGGATCAAGCTGCTCTTTTGGAACGATCGAGAAGAGCAGATCGTAGTCGATAGGTTCGAACAAGCCTTTTCCGACTGCCGTAATGTATTGATTACCTTCAGAGTCCACTAGATCCCACTCGATATTACCGCTCTTGATCATGACTTCGAGCTTGGCGAGATCGGGCGAATTGGTGATCTGAACATCAATGCCGGTGGTTTTAGAAAATGGCGAGAACCAGACGTCCTTCATGATTTCCGTGGAGCTGCCGCCCCATGTGCACACGACAACTTCACCCGAACCCTTTAACCGAGAATAGTCTTGAGCGAAGCCGATCCGGGGAGCCAGCCCAGCCGTAGCCAAAGCCCCCATACCCATCAAAACATGGCGCCTTGAGAGAGACGAATACATATTTTGTTTCACTATCATTATTTTCCACCTCTGCTTTTTTGAAATTCGGCCTGGTCCTCAAGCAGGTGCCCAAGAGCAGGAGCCCAGCTTAGGTCAACATCCTGACCTGCCTGCGGAAGCGGCGTAACGCCGTCGACCATTCGTGTAGCGGTCAGCACACCTGCAACGGTTTTCAGGGTGATACGCTGAATGCCGCCCAGCGCGCGCACGTCTTCGACACGCGCTTTGAGACTCCAGTCGGGGCCTTCCCCGACTGGATCAAGGCGCAAAGCTTCCGGACGAACGCAAATTCGGCTACCGGTCTGTAGCCCGCTCTGAGGCATGGGAACGCGATGATCGCCGATCCGGAATCCGTCAGGCCCCGGCGTTCCGGTCAGAAGGTTTGCCTCGCCGAAGAATTTTGCGACAAATGTATTTCGCGGATGAAGGTAGAGTTCCTGTGGCGTGTCGATCTGTTGGACACGTCCCTCGCCCATCACCAATATCCTGTCAGACATTGCAAGAGCTTCTTCCTGATCATGCGTCACGAAAATGACGGTCTGACCAAGGCTCTTCTGCAAGCTACGGATCTGTTCCTGCATATCACCGCGCAGGTTCTTGTCGAGGGCGGCAAGCGGTTCGTCCATGAGAAGAGCAGCAGGATCAAAACATATCGCGCGGGCCAAGGCCACACGCTGCTGCTGTCCGCCCGAAAGTTCTGAAACCCTTCGACCGGCGAACGCGCCCATCTGAACCTTGTCCAATGCCCAAGCAACCCGTCGCTGTTCTTCGGCGCGGTCAATTTGGCGCGCACGCAATGGATAGGAGACATTTCCGTAGACATCCATGTGCGGGAAAAGTGCGTAGGATTGGAAAACGACTCCCAGATCGCGCTTCGAAGGTGGGGTCATCGAGATGTCCCGGTCACCGAGCAAAAGACTACCGCGATCGGGATTGATGAACCCGGCGATCAGCATCAGAAGTGTCGTCTTTCCGGAACCAGAAGGCCCCAGGATGGTGACGAACTCCCCTGCGCCAACCGTGACGCTGACATCCTCGACGACCGTCCTGCCACCGTAAGACTTGGAGATGCCATTGAAAGAGATTGAATATCCGCCCGTTCCGGCCTTGCGCTCAATATTGTTCTGGATGGCGTCAGTCATAACTTTTCATTCCGATTGAAATCAGGCGTTCACTGAACCGAACGACGGCGGGTAAATATCCAGGTTGCGATCGAAACCGCCCCAACGATGAACAGCTGGATGGTTGCTATCGCCGTAATTGTTTTATCGGCACCATCAAGCGTGATGGCTGACCACACCTTTCGCGGAAGCGTCTCAAGCCGTGGCCCTGCGAGGAATTGCGCCAGTACGACCTCATCGAACGAGAATACGAAGGCAAATGCTGCGGTTGCGACAATGGCCGGCACAAGCGGCGGCAGCGTTACCAACCAGAGCGTCCGCATGGTTCCCGCTCCAAGCGAGGCTGATGCCCGCTCAAGCGCCGGATCGGTGCTCGAAAGGCGTGCCAGAATGGGCAGGATCACGTAGGGGAGAATGACAACGGCATGCGCGAGCGCCAGAGGAACCGTTTTCCCGAGCAACCCAAGACGCACATAGGTGATGTAAAAACCAACACTGACCACCATCAACGGCACGACAAGCGGCGACAGGAAGAGGAATTTAAGTGGCCGCGCGTACCGCTCCGGCGCGTTATGGATCCCAATCGAGGCGGAAACGCCCAAGATGACGGACATTAATGTCGCAAGGCTTGCAACTTCGAAGCTAAGGAATATGGCTCTGCGCCAGCGGGCGTCGTAGACCAGCCCTTCATACCACTCCAGTGACAGCTTTGGCGGCGGGAAAATAATCGAACGGCCTTCGCCAAACGATATCGGCGCAAGTATAAGCACCGGCAGATTGATAAAGACGAGCATCAGCAGCCCGTAGCCGATCAGCAGCTTCTGGCCGCGTGCGGAGAGCAGATATTCTTTCATTTGCGGCTCCGATAGAGATTGTCGACGCCGGCAAGACGATCATAAAACATCAGAAGAAGCGCACATATGACGAGCAGGACCATGGAGGTCGCTGACGCCAGCGGCAGATCGCCAAGCACCTGCAATTGATCACGAACCGCCAGAATGATTGTGGCCGATCGTCCGCCGCCTAGTATCGCAGGCGTTACAAATACCCCGAAGGACATTGTGAAGACGAGGATGATACCCGCAGTCAGGCCGGGCAGGCTGAGCGGGAAATAGACCGTCCGGAAGGCGCGAAAAGGCGATGCGCCAAGACTCAGCGACGTGCGAACCAGATTAAGGTCTATTGCCTTCAAAGCTGGAACCAGCACCGCCACCATAAAGGGCAACTGAACATGAAGCATGCCGATATAAACACCGGTGCGATTGAAAACGAGGTCGAGCGGCCCGGAAATCAGCCCTAACAATTGTAGCGTGTCATTCACAACGCCATTGCGCTGAAGCATGATGATCCAGCCAAAGGTGCGTGCCAGCAGGCTGAGCCAAAGCGCGATAAAGAGTGATACGCCCATGAAGCGCGCGAAAACGCCCCCGCCATGCACCATGAGGTAGGCAATCGGATACCCAAGAATTGCCGTCCCGATCGTCACGAGAAATGCAAGTTCTAGACTGAACCACAAAAGCTTCAGGTAAACCGGATTCCAGAGATCCTTATAGGCGCGTAGTGACCAGCTGGTTTCGAAAGCCCCAAAGCTGATAGCGAGCGTGATGAGCAAGGGCCCAACGAAAAGCGCCAGCATCAATAGCGTCGGAAGCGAAATCAGCCACGCGGATTGCCAACCGACCTGACGGTCCCACACCGACTTCGATGTGGATTCTCCAAACTTTCTGCCCACGCGTTCCCCATTTTCCCGCCTCGTTGTGCGCAACTTCCAAGGTTTTCATTGTGTATTTTCCAAATGGTACCGCGTTCCGCCAGTTTCGCAATGCTGAATCCAGAGCGGGATTTTGCCTATGGACGCATAACCATCCACTCGAAAAGGCCATCCCGCCCCGGGTTTGAAGGTTTGAAAATTTGGCACGCCGATCCACTTCAACTCATGCCAGAGCCGGGCCGACATAGCGGACGGTCTCAAAGCCAGCGTTCCGCATCCGGGGCCTTCTTCGCCAGCAGGGCAGCCAATGCTCCAGGATCCGACTTCGCCCAACCCTCGAAGATTAGTCGGCCGGTCTCGTCACCGACACAAACGGCGGTCTCCTTCTGTGAGACGTCCAATCCGACATACTGCTTCATCGTGATTTCCTCCCGTTGTTACCGGGATCAATCTGCCATCATAGAGGAGAGTGGGATATGCCGGCAGCAATTACGCCATCGTGTGGAATATTGACCCCTCTGGCAGGTGACCGGCGTCCAATTTTGGGCCTGACTCAGTTTTGGTGCAGTTGTAAGGATGATGCCTTGCTGGTTTCCATCAAGGGATCAGCCTGATGAGCGAACGCCTTCAATACCAAGGCTAACTCCGGCGCGAACAGACCAACGCGGTCAATCTGGCGTTTGCAAAGGACGGTGCCACGATAAAGGAAATCGTGCGCCGTACCGGTCATAGCCGCGGTTTGGTCCGCCAGGTGCTCAGGGGACAACGCAACGACATCTTTCGGTCAAGAGAAAGCTCGTTGGGACCCTATCTCGAATGGCTTGACGCTCAATGGGCCGCTGGCAAGCGGAACGCTTCTGAGCTATGGCGGCGGCGGTTGAGAACACAGGGCTTTCGTGGTTCTCGCCGGGTCGTGAGTGAATGGGCAACACGAAGGAAGCGGGCCGACAAAGCAGATGCAGAAACGTTAAATCGCATTCCCTCTGCCCGAACGACTGCGCGTCTTTTGACAACCAGCAGAGACAATCTGACGAAATCCGAGACCGTCACCAT
>JAEYTV010000174.1 GCA_023433855.1 Pseudomonadota bacterium
GGGCTGCGAAGTCCTCCCGCGTGGGGTTAGATACTGCCATAAAATCTCCTAGAGTGCCTCATTGGGCACGCACGCGCCGGTGGTTCGTGTTGTCCATGCCTGAGCATCAGATCCGCCTCCTGCAGGAGGCATTTCCGGCGCGGGGACCGAGCTTCAGGCCATTTCCAATAATGAAGCCGGCTTCAAGCCGGCCTGCATCTTCAGTCTTTCCTCAGAGCAGCGTCGATAATGGACTTCGCCGCCTGAAATGCCGCCTCTATACCCATTTCGGACGTATCAAGCAAGTGCGCATCGCCTGCAGGCTTCAAAGGGCTCTCACTTCTGCCCATATCCCGCGCGTCGCGCTTCCTGACGTCTTCGAATATCTCCGAGTAGTCGGCCTCACCGCCCTTTGCCACGATCTCCTCGTACCGACGCTTCGCCCTGACCTCGGGCGAGGCGGTCACGTAAAGCTTCACCGGGGCATCGGGGCACACGACGGTCCCGATATCCCGGCCGTCGAGCACCGTTCCGGGGGCACGGCGGGAAAAAGCCCGCTGGGCTTCGACCAGTGCGCGACGAACGGACGGCATGACCGCTATCCTGGACGCAGCCTCACCGATCGCGTGGCTCGACAGGACCTCGCGATCAAGATCGGCAAGTTCGAGCTTGCTCGCCACATTGGCGGCGACCTTCTCGTCATCGAGCGGCAAGCCGGCATCGAGAAGCGCCTTGGCTGTCGCGCGATAGGTCAGGCCGGTATCGAGGTGGTGGAAGCCATAGGCCTCAGCGATCTGCCGGGAAAGCGTACCCTTGCCGGCCGCAGCCGGCCCGTCGATGGCGATGATCATTCCTACCGTCAATTATTCATACTCATGTTTGCCCCGAGGCGTTGCGCAAAGCGTCATATTGGCGAACCGGCCTGCCATATCGCCTTGTCCCGGCGTCTGATCAAGTCCCGCCCCACCCCCTCGCGGTTGCCCGCGAGCCGGTTCTGGCCGACCTTCCACTTGCCTTCGATCTCGGCGACGTCGATCTGCACACCGACAATGCCCCGTGATCGGAGCTCGGATGAAATTCTCCGGCGCGTCGCAACCGGACAACAGTCCTCCCTCCCCCGAAGCCATCGGCACGCGGAGCGGATAGGCACGGATCAGCGCATGCTGCCTGCCCGAGATCCTCCTCTCCAGAATGCGGCGGCCGATACATCGCGTCACTCCCCCGTAGCGGGCTGTGCTTACCATAAAGCCTCCCGGCATTCACCTGCAGCGCATCGATGGGCCGGGTGAAAGTTTGTCTTTGACATGAAGAACGCCAAGCTTTATGGGGACCGGCTTAGATTTTTTCACCATTTAGCCGCCTAAAGCGGCATGCCGATCTATTCGGCCCATCCCATGAGGCTCTGACTGTGGCAAAAGCGGAACTCGGCACCAAGCGCACCGACCCCGATACCGGCAAGAAATTCTACGATCTGAATCGCGATCCGGTCGTTTCTCCGTATACCGGCAAATCCTGGCCGCTGTCCTTCTTCGAGGAGAACAGCGCGGCCAAGAAGATGGAACAGGCCGAGGAAGAAGAGATCCAGGAAGTCGATACCGAAAATCCGGAAATCGCGCTTGTATCGTCCGACGACGGTGATGACGGCAACGGTGGCGACGACATCCCCGATATCGGCGACGACGAGGTCGATCTGGGCGATGACGACGACGATACCTTCCTGGAAGCCGACGAAGACGATGACGACGACGACGTGACCGGCATCATTGGTGTCGGTGGCGACGACGACGAAGTCTAACCGCTGCACTGTCAGGCTCGACATTCAAACAAAAATGCCGAGCCTACAAATTTCGGCTTGCACTCTCCAGAATCCGGAAGTAATAAGCCGCCACTCCGAAGGCTGAAGCCCGGAGCAACCCAGGACCGGCAGCTGTGCCGGACCACCCTGATGGGGCTATAGCTCAGCTGGGAGAGCGCTTGCATGGCATGCAAGAGGTCAGCGGTTCGATCCCGCTTAGCTCCACCAATTTTCTCCTTGTCATTTACCCTGCCTATCGCCTCTGGAGATCGCCTGCCCCCGTCGACACGTGGCGGGGATACGAGCCGGGCAGGTAGGTTTGTTGTTTCGATGCGCGCCGCAGGTCGGAAAGACCGCTCCCTGGGTACCGCTTTTCGTTGGCGCGGACCCTTACGCGCCGACGGCAGGTTGTTCGCCTTGATTTCATCTCGACGATGCAGCCTGTAGGCGCCCGCCATCTGTCGGACAACCAGCGTGGACACCGCGAGCGAAAACCCCGCGCCTAGAAGGCCGTGACGCTTGCGATGCAGACATACGGAGACGCAGGACGTGGCGGATCAGTGCGGTAACTCGATTGCCATGCTCCCGCCTGAAGCGGACCGAGGTCCCTGCCCTGCCGGGGCGGCTCAACACAATACGGTCAATTCGCCACCGGGAAACGTATCTCCACCTTCAGGCCTCTTCCTTCTGGTCCGGACGTCAGTACCATGGTCGCGCCGTGCAGCCGTGCGATCTCCTCGACGATTGGCAAGCCCAGTCCCGACCCCGCGGCGTCCGTTTGGTCACCCCGCTCGAAGCGCCGCAACACTGCGTCTCGCTTGTCAATGGGAATGCCGACACCATTGTCCTCCACTTCCAGCACGACGTGCGCGCCATCCCGCCGCACGCGAACCGTCACCTCGGCGGAACCACCCGCATAGAGCAGGGCATTGCCGATGAGGTTCTTCAGGAGTTCGCCGATCAGGAGCGGCTCAGCGGAAACAGCCACCTCCTCCCCACTTTCAAAGCCAAGATCGATGTCGACCTCGGCCGCAAGAGGTATATGTTCCGCGGTCATGGTTCGCGCAAGTTGCGCCAGATCGATCCTGCGCAGCGACGCGGTACGGGTGGCCGCGTCGATCTTCGCCAGGAGCAGCAATTGGGTCAGAATGCGTTCCGCGTCGGCGACCGCCTCATCGGCCCGGCGCGCGACCTCCTTGGCCTCTCGCAACTCAGTTGTGCGTCCCACAAGCGCCAGCTGAGTCCGGATGATCGCAAGGGGGGTGCGCAGCTGATGGCTGGCGTTGCCTGTGAAGTGCCTGAGAGCGTCGAGCGCTCCTTCGAGTCGTACCATGAAGGAATTAACCGTATCCACAAGACCCTGCACCTCGCTTGGCACCCGCTCGTGGATCGGGTGCAGATCATCCGGGCTGCGTTCGGCGATGGCTTCGCTGAAACGGTAGAGGGGTCGAAGGGACAAGCTGACCGCAATCCAGACGACGGCCGTCGCCCCGGCGATCATCAGCATGAGACGCAGTGCCGACCGGATCAGGATCGTTCGGGTCAGTTGCTGCCGCGCGATCGTCGTTTCCGCAACGGTGACGATGAAGGGGACAGAGTTGATGCCCGTGGAGGCCGAACGCGAGAGCGTGGCAATTCTGATCGGCTCTCCGCGAAATGTCGCATTCCCGAAAGCCGTTGCCTGCCCTTCCCCGCGCGGTATGGAGGGCAGGTTCTGGTAGCCGGTGATGAACGTGCCCGGCGGGCCGTCGACGCGATAGAAAACGCGGTCCTGAGCCGCAGACGTCAGCATCTCCAAGGCGACGTACGGGATGTCCACTTCCAGCGAGCCATCATCCGCAACGATGACACGCTCGGCGATTGCCAGGGCCGAGCCGGCCAATACGCGGTCGGACACATCGTTGGCCGTGTCGACTGCTTCGTCCCATGTGTCGATCAGTGCCACGGCGCCGATGATGGCCATCGAGACCAGGATCCAGGCAAGCAGCCTGCGGCGCAACGAATACGCGGCGGGTGACGTCATTGAGGGACTGGCACCGCATGGAGGTAATAGCCGATGCCGCGCGCCGTCTTGACCGTCAGGCCGTGGGCTGCAAGGCGCCTGCGCAGGCGACTCACATATTGCTCGATGGCATTGGCGGAAAGATCCTCGTCGAACCCCGTCAACGAGCCGATGATCGCCTCCTTGGCCACAACCTTCCCCGCTCTGAGCACCAGAAGCTCCAGAAGGGCCACTTCGCGGGCCGGCAGGTCGATGGGAAGCCCGTTGGCTGAAAAGGTGCGAGAGTTCAGGTCGAAGGTGATGCCCCCGTAAGTGACGACAGCGCTTCTCAGGCCCGCCTGCCGACGCAACAATACCCGCACCCTCGCCTCGAATTCCGAGACGTCGAAGGGCTTGATCATATAGTCGTCGGCTCCAAGATCGAGGCCCTTTACCCGCTCCTCCGGCGTCCCACGGGCCGTGAGTATCATGACGGCGGCTTTGTTCTGCCGGGCACGCATCGCGCGTAGAACATCGAGACCATCCATTTCGGGAAGGTTGAGGTCGAGGATCACGAGATCATAGCTTTCGGCGGCCGCAGCAGCCTCCGCGGACGCGCCGTCGCCGACGGCGTCGACGACATAGCCGCTGCCGCGCATGATTGCGGCAAGTCCGTCGGACAAAGCCTGATTGTCTTCCACCAAGAGAATGCGCACGAAAACTTCCCCTTCCGCCGCCGTAACTATAGACGTCCGCGTGACGATGTCACAGGAATTGCGGTGATCTTCGCGGGGCGCATCGCGTGGAATCGTCGCACTTCTTGTCGAAACCGCGTCCGTAGGGCATGCTGCCGCTCATGAGAATGTCCCTTCTCCTGCCTCTCTGTCTCCTTCTGCTATCCGGGCCGGCCACCGCCGGCGTCACAGTCTTTCCCGCTGTGTCCGGACGCCCGGATGCACGTGTTCTGACGGTATATTCCTCGCTGGACGAGCCACTGGCACGGCCAATGATCACCGGGTTCCAGGCGGCCAATCCGGATGTCACCATTCGCTACGAGGACATGCTGACCGGCGAAATCTACGACCGGATCGTTCGGGAAACCGATGCGGGGCAGAAAACGGCCGACTTCGCCTTCTCCTCGGCGATGGACCTGCAGGTCAAGCTTGCCAATGACGGCTATGCACAACGCAGCGAATTGCCCATGAGCGATCGCTGGCCCGGCTGGGCCAACTGGCGCGACACGGCCTACGCACTCACCTTCGAGCCGGCGGTCTTCGTCTATCACAAGCCGAGCTTCCGGGACGAGCCGCCGCCCTCGACCCGCGCCGAATTGGTGAAGCTCCTGTCGCGGCGCGGCGACGACATCTACGGCCGGATCAGCACCTACGACATCGAGCGCTCGGGCGTCGGCTTCCTGTTCATGTCCCGCGACCAGGAACAGTTCGGCGACATCTGGTCGGTGATCCAGGCGATGGGCGCTTCCGGCGTAAAGCTTTACTCGACGAGCCAGGCGATCCTCGAGCGTGTGGCGGACGGGCGCTTCGTTCTCGGCTACAACATCCTCGGCTCCTATGCGGCCGACTGGGCTTCCAGACACCCGGATGTCGGCATCGTTCTTCCAAAGGACTATACAGTCGTCATGTCGCGCATCGGGCTCGTCCCGCAGGCCGCCGCCGCGCCCGAACTCGGTCAACGGTACCTCGAATTCTTCATGTCACGCCGCGGCCAGGACATCATGGCCCGCGAACTGCAAATCCCCGCCGTCAGTCCCGAAGTGTCGGGCAACAACACACCCACGACCATGCGCGAGATGCTCGGCGGCCAGTTGAAGCCCGTCCCGGTCAGTCTAGGTCTGATGGTCTACCTGGACCAGGTAAAGCGCGCCCGGCTGATCTCCCGCTGGAACGAGGTATTGCGGTCGCAATGATTCCATCTTGCCAATCCGCAGCAATGGGGGGAATGTCAGGTAGATGTCAGCTTGATGTGATGGCTTAGGATATTCGAGTCCCTGGAGGGGGTGTCGATACCCGTGGAGGTAACCGGTCGGCACATGCCGGATCGATCATGCTTCCCGTCCAGATCAGATCAAGGCGCCGAACGGCGCATTATGGAGGACACCTTGAAACATTTTGTTCTAGCTTCGATTCTCGCGGGAGCTCTGGCTTTGCCGGCTGCAGCGGCCGATTATACGATCATGGCCCCAGCCGCCCCGGGCGGCGGATGGGACCAGACCGCCCGCTCGCTTCAGACCGCCCTGCAGGAAGAGGGCATCTCCGGCAATGTCCAGGTCGTCAACGTACCTGGCGCCGGTGGCACGATCGGCATCGCTCAGTTCGCGAGCCAGCAGAAGGGCAATCCGAACGCGCTGATCGTCGGGGGTTATGTCATGGTCGGCGCGATCCTGACCAACCAATCGCCCGTCACCCTGAAGGATGTCACCCCAATTGCTCGCCTGACCGGCGAATACGAGGCGATCGTCGTTCCGGCGTCATCCGAGATCCAGTCGATCGATCAGCTCATCGATGCTCTCAAGAAGGATCCCGGTTCGGTTTCCTGGGCAGGCGGTTCTGCCGGAGGCACCGATCACATCGCAGTCGGCCTGCTTGCCAAGGCTGCCGGCGTCGACCCGACGAAGATCAACTACATCGCCTATTCGGGCGGCGGTGAGGCGCTCGCTGCCATCCTGGGCAGCCAGGTTACCGCCGGGGTCTCCAGCTACGGTGAGTTCGAATCCCAAGTCAAGGCAGGCACATTGCGCTTGCTCGCAGTGTCGAGTGAGGAGCGTATCGAGGGCGTCGATGCTCCGACGCTGAAGGAATCCGGCTATGACGTCGTGCTGCAGAACTGGCGCATGGTAGCTGCGGCTCCAGGCCTGTCGGACGAGCAGAAGGCTGCCGTGCTCGCCGACATCGAGAAGCTGGCAAAATCTGCAACCTGGCAGGAGACGCTGAAGACAAAGGGCTGGGCCGACACCTATCTGGCCGGCGATGCCTTCGAAGAGCAGCTCGCGCAGGACATCAGCGCTACGGAAACCATTCTGAAGGACATCGGGCTGGTTAAATGAGCCTCGACCACACC
>JAEYTV010000254.1 GCA_023433855.1 Pseudomonadota bacterium
GCCTCAAACAAGGCGTGCACGCGAATTTTTAGGGTCGCGTCCGGTCCTGACGCCACATCGATGCGGATCCCGATGCCGGGGTAGGGATGGTGTCGCGGGCTTCGATCTTCCGACGCCGGAGAAGCCGGCACAAAGAAGCCCGGCGACTGGCCGGGCTTCGAGCTTGCAACCTCTGTGTCGCGCGAGGAATGTTAAGGTCACGCTGCCTTTTTGGCTGCTTGGTTGACCGCAGTTTCGGCGAGCTGGGTAAGGGTCTCGTCCGTCTTGCTTTCTTCGGCAAGCGTCTCTTCGAGGAGCTTTACCGCGTCCTTCAGTCCAAGCTGCTGGGCCCAGGTGCGCAGCGTGCCGTAACGGCTGATTTCGTAATGCTCTACGGCCTGGGCGGCGGCCAGAAGACCGGCATCAAGAGCAGGGTTGCCCTTGAACTCGTCCATGATCTCCTCGCCTTCTTCGATAATGCCATCGATGGCCGGGCAGGTCTTGCCCTGGGCGCGCTTGCCGATGATCTCGAAGACCTGCTTCAGACGGTCGATCTGGCCTTCTGTTTCTTCCCGGTGCTGCTCGAAAGCGGCTTTCAGCTTCTCGTCCTGTGCACCCCGGGACATCTTCCGGAGAGCTTTCACGATCTGCCGTTCGGCATAATAGATATCCTTCAGGGTTTCATGGAAAAGATCATCGAGGGTCTTCGTCGCCATTTGTCTCTCCTTGGTGTGTTATGTGAAATCTCTGCGGATGCTTCTCGCGTGGCCTCTAACGTGGCGGATGCGGGAAAGGTTCCTCCGGGTCAGTGGCCGCGCGGATGCGGCTCGCGGCCGCCTCGGGGTTTGTCGTAAAGCCGCTCGATCGCCTGTTCCTGCTGCATCTTCTCCGTGCCCGTCAGGCGGCGCCGCTTCATCAACGCGTAAGCGATGGCGACCCCCAGCAGCAGCGGGCCGATGCCCACTATTACAAACCATAAATTATCGGCCATGATATCTCCTTTCGGCAATCGCATGTGGCTGTCGCTGTCGGGCGGCGCTGCAGGTCCTGCTGCGCTCCTCTGGCATCGCAATGCGTTCCTGAGAACAACAGCGGCTTGCTGGAAAGGTTCCGTTGCCCCTATCGGGCGCTCCACCAGGCCAGCACCTCTTCGACGTCCGCGAGGCGAAGCTGGTTGGAGAAACGCTGGGCGAAGAGCGCGAGCGAGGCATCATGGGTCTCGTCGGACGTGCTGCAGATCCCGCCCTTGACGAGAATGATGTTGTAGCCGAGGTCGACTGCGCCCAGGATGGCGGCAAGTACGCAGACATCCGTTTCACCACCAGTGATGACGAGCGTGGACACGTTTAGTTCTCTCAGATGCCGGTGAAGCCGACCATCCAGCCAGGGCGAATAGACCATCTTGTCGAATACGGTCGCAGGTGGGACCATTTCCCGCAGTTCCGGAAGGATGTCCACCATGTCGTCCCCGAGCCGGGCGCGGGTCATCATCTCCCATTTTTCATAGTATGCCCGCCAGCTGCCACTGGCGTCGGCAGCGATCCGCGGCGGTACGAAGCGCGTAAAGATCGTTTCTGCGGGATGACGGCCGGCTAGCATCGCGACGGGCTCACGCACCCTGTGCATCCAGGGGATATGCCAAGGCGTATCCTCCGCAAACATCCGCTGCATGTCGACGCACAGATGCCGGCAATGGCGTGGATCTTCCATCGTTCCCTCCTCAACAAGGAGGTCGAGGAACAAACGAACGAGGGCAAGGTTCCTTCGCCGCGGCAACAAAGGCGGGACTATAGAACAACGGCGAGGCTATAGAATGACAGCAGTTGGAGAGTTGCGGGCGAGATCGATGTCTGGCCCGAGTGACGTCAACTGCTCTTGCCGTCCATCTTGTCGGTCAGAGCCCTTTGCAGCTTGCGCGCAAGCTCAAGAAGTCGATCGGGAACGTCTTCTTTTTCGATCTCGGTAAGCAGGACTGAGACTTGGCGATTAACGCGGCGTCCCATCCTGACTTCCTGTTCCATAAGCGGCGTATCTTGCTTCGCCATCCCGACCTCTGACGTAATCTCGGCTAACCAGCCGAAGAATGTCCGCCCAGCCACAACTCTTCGTCAGTCTCCTTACAGCAATATTGTTGTCCTTTGATATCCCGAAAATATCACAGGGCAGAAATGACTAAGGCGACTCCCTATCCAGGAAGTCGCCTCGTTTGTTCCATCGCGCCGCTGATATCTAGTGCTTCGGAGGTTTCGGCGTCCCAGCCGGGATGGACGTCACAGCCGTCGAGACCGGATCGCTTGCAGGAAACGTTTCTTCCAAACCTTCATTGAGCTGGTCGTCCAGTTCCTGGCGGTCACCCTTTTCGCGGGCGGACGGCGTGGTCGCCTTGGGCGAATCCTCGCCGGGTGCGGTCGGGTTGCTGTTCATGCCCATCGGGAGGCCTCCTATGCTGTTGTCCCGGGGGAAACGGCCGCTACCCGGTTTTGTTCCGGAACCAAGATCAAAGCGAGAGGGTTATCGAACGGGACGAAGAGGAGACTGAAGTTGGCGCCGCGCGTGTTCTGGAAGGGATACCTGAAGCTTTCGCTCGTTACCTGCCGGGTGACGATGACGCCTGCCGTATCAGAAAGCGGCAAGGTGCGGTTCCACAACATGAACCGCCAGAGCCATAACCGCGTCCTCAGCCAGTATGTGGATGCGGTTACCGGCGCACCGGTCGAGGATGATGATCAGGTGAAGGGTTATGCCAGGGGCGAGGATGACTACGTCCTGTTCGAAGATGAAGAACTGGATGATGTGGGACTGGAAAGTACCCGAACGATCGACATCGAAACGTTCGTGCCTTCAGACGCCATCGGATGGGTGTGGTATGACCGGCCGCACTACCTCGCGCCCGACGACGAGGTGAGCGCGGAAGCGTTTGCCGTCATTCGCGAAGCCATGGCGCAGACCGGGACCGGTGGTATCGCCCGCCTGGTGATGTATAGGCGGGAGCGCGCGGTTCTCCTCCTTCCGAAAGGCAAGGGGATTGTTGTCTGGACGCTGCGATACGGCGATGAGGTGCGCGACGCCGGGGAGCTAGCTTCTGACCTGCCGAAGGAGAAGCCGCCAGCGAAGTATCTCTCGATGATGAAGAAGGTGATCGACGAGCGCAAACAGGCATGGGACCCGTCGATGGCGGACGACCCTGTTCAGGACCGGCTACTCGGCATCATCGCCGAGCGTAAGAAGGGTCGTAAAACCAAGAAACGCACGGAGGACAAGGCGCCGGCGCGCTCCAGCAACGTCATCGACATCACCGCGGCACTCAAGAAGAGCCTCGAGGCCGAGCGAAAATCCACCCGGAAATAGCGGTTACCGCCTCCCTTTCTGCTTGACCTCGATAGGGGCCTCCGCCTTGCGGAAGTCGGCCCAAGGATCGCTTGCCTGCTGGGCGATCCGTGCCGGCGTGTTGTTGACGGTGAAGTAGTTCGGGCCGATTGCGCCGCCGAGTTCGTCCCAGT
>JAEYTV010000277.1 GCA_023433855.1 Pseudomonadota bacterium
GGGCACGGCCCGCGTTGTGGGGGGGGGGGGCCGCGCCGGGTCAGGTCGCGCAGGATCGGGGGAAACCGCGCTGGACCCGAAAGTGAGAGGCAATTGGGAGAGGTGCGGCTGCAGTTCCGCCATAGCGGCCAGCGCCCGCTGGTCGTACCCCGCGAGGTACCCGACCTCTTCATCCCCTTGCCCGAAATACCGTGCGAAAGCGGGGCCGAGCGTGTCCGATCCGCCCTTCGCAGAAACCCTGAGATAATCGGCCAGCAGCGTCCCCGTGACAGCGAGGTTGCTACAGGCGTCGAACATCTCCTCCAGGCTAAGGCCGTGCGCGCGACCGACTGACACGCTCAACCCGCCCAGACCGACACTGAACTCCGCGCCTTGAGCGAGAAGCCGTTGAGCTGCGGAGATAGCCCCCTCTTTGGTATCCGGCTGTCGCCCCAGCACAGCGTCGCTATGCACCCGGATCGCCAACGGATCGAAGTCGCTTTCCAGCCGGACAATCGCGGCGAGCGGAAGCGGCTCCACCATCGGGGCGCATTGGTCCGCGACATCCATGAAGGCGACCATCAGAACCAGATCCGGGAAGAGCGCCCTTCGATGGTCACGTCGACGTAGTTGGGCTGCTCCCGCTTTTCCGGCCGCGTATCGGCATAGTCCATGCAGACGCGCTTGCCGTAGCGGAACTGCATCTTGGCCGTTTCGCTCTTGTTCGACCCCATGCACTTGTCGAGGCCGACCTCGCGGCGCGCCACCGAGCGGCATGTCAGCCGGTCGGAGCCCGAGGCACCGTCGACCCGCGTCAATACGGATCCATCATCACACCGATAGGGCTCGACTCGTGGCACGGAGGATGAGAAGCCAACACCTGTGCAGGTCGGGAAGCTCCCGCCAGACCGCAGCACGTCGTAGAGTTTGGTGATCGGCGGGACGCACGCCGCGTACTGCATCGGCCCGCCCGGGTTCGAAATGCAGAGCAATACCTGACAGCCCCAATCGCTGGCGGTCGCCGGCGCAGCGAAAAAAATGGAGGTGGCTAGGGCGCACCCCACAAAAGTTGTAGTAAAGCCGACGCTGACACTTCTCCGCCCGCTTTTACCGCCAAGCTTTCCACCCCCTCCCGACGATTCCAGCTCTTTTATGATGCCCGCAAAGCTAAACTGGTCAGTGCGAACACCACCCAGAGATTGTGCAGACTGGCGCTTTCCGCTGTCGGGCACGCCATTTTCGTCGCTCAACCCAGCCGTCTTCATGGACTTGGCGCCCCCGTGAAAAGCCGCTGGCTCGTTGGGCGACCAACCCCGAGGCCCAGCAATTAAGGCAGGTGTCTGCCTGTCATCGACGTATTTACAGCTTATATTAGGCAACGGAGAATGCCATGCCAAGCCCCTATGCGGCGGATGCCCCGCTTAAGACACTGGTCTTCGTAGCCAAGTTAATGGATTACATTGTCGAAGACGAGCGAGAGGGCGAAACGGCAAGCCATCGTTTAAAACAGGCTGGCCTTATGTCGTACATCTACATGATGCATTTGAACGGCGAGAAAATTACCGTATCAAAGCTCACGGATCGTTTGAATGCACCGAGGCAGGTTATCGTAGAGCTCTTTAAATCGTTAGAGGAGCGCGGGTTACTGACACATGCGACCGAAACACACGATGGAGGGCGAGGTCGGGTCTTTGTATATGCGCTTGCGGACAAGGCTCTGTCGCTGTAAGTCGGCCGAATTGGCTGCATATGAGGCGTATATGTCACACGCTTCAGTCACTTTATAAAACATATATGCGGGCAATAAAAGATTGCTGCGGACCCGCAAACCCGCTTAGTGTTGCGCGCTGAGCGCTCGAATCGCCCTGCTTATCGACAGGGGCGGTGTTCGATCGCATCTGCAACCTAGGAGAAGTGAGCGGACAAAAAGGAAAAGGCTCCGATGCGATCAACATCGAAGCCTTTCGGTCTCAGGGAATCGTCCTCGCCTGCGCGAAATTGAACCAAATCCCCAGCAAGTTATGGGTTTAGTTTCGCCGGGACATAAAATGATGTCAAGCGAAAACGCCCTTCCCGGCGACGAACCCTTTTTGCCGTTTTCAGGAGAAAACGGTGTCACATCATACCCATAGCTTAGATGCCATCGACGCGACCGGACAGGTCGGTGGCGGTAACCTCGCGTCTCCAGCGGCACCAGCCGCACCAGCCGCACCAGGCGGGAGGGATCTCTGATGGCACAGCAGATGTCCGTCACACCCTTTGGCCAACGACGCCTGGATCTGGGGCACATCGCCTCCCAGCTCGTCGCCCAATCGGCGAAACCCGACGCCATTGTTCACAAATGGCAGATCTTCAAGGCCATACGAGAGGCCCGAGAGCTGGTCGGTGCTACGGATCGGTCCCTCGCGATCCTTCACGCGCTGCTCTCCTTCCATCCGGAAACAGCTCTGTCGGGTGACAGCGAACACATCGTCTGGCCCTCAAACGAACAGCTCGCGTCACGTGCCAATGGCATGCCGGCGTCGACGCTGCGGCGGCACATTGCGGTGCTTGTCGATTGTGGGCTCGTTATCCGCCGCGACAGCCCGAACGGCAAACGCTTTGCGCGGAAAGGCCAGGACGGGCAGATCGAGCAGGCGTTCGGATTCGACCTCTCGCCTGTTGTCGCGCGTGCCGAGGAGTTGCTAGGGCTCGCCCAGACCGTCCAGGCTGAAAAGAGAGCCCTGCGCCGCTCGAAAGAGCGGCTGTCTTTGCTCCGACGCGACATCACCAAGATGATCGAGACCGGCGTGCGGGAGGGGGTGCCGGCCGACTGGCCCGGACATCAGGCGGCCTATCAGGGCATCCTCGCGCGCCTGCCGCGCGGGGCCTGCCGAGAGATCATCGACGCTATTGCCGACGATCTTCAGCTTGTCCACACGACGATCAGTGACCAGTTGGCAGCCTTCGTAAAAACAGAGATTTTGGACGCCAATGCAGCGCAAGATGAGCGCCACATACACGATACACCTCCTAATGACATCGTAGAGAGTAGAGGTCGTCAGAGTCGGTCTTACGACCGACACGTACATACGAGCGCCTTCGGCGAAGAGGCTTTCCAGGAAAAGCCTTGCGACGGCGGTGGGGTCGAGCAAGGCCAAAAAGCTGCGCGCAAGGCCGCCGACAGCGATATTCTCAACATTTCGCTGCCGCTCGTGAAGCAGGCGTGCCCCGACGTGGCAGACATGCTGCCGGACATCTTCTCATCATGGTCCAGCCTCCGCGGCGCCAACCAGCCGCTTTGCCGCGCGGCCTACATCCACCCCCAGGTCTGGGAGGAAGCTAAATCGCAGCTCGGCGCTGATCTCGCGATCACGGCGCTGGCCTTGACGGTGCAGCGTGCTTTCAATGGTGACGTCAAGAATGCCGGTGCCTATATGCGCGGGCTTGTGCGGCGGGGAGCCAAGGGCGAGCTCTTCATTTCGCGAAGCCTCTTTGCCATGGCCAAAAGTACCCTCCGGGAGGCTAATTAACGCAGCCCTGACAGCAGTTTCCTCCGAACCACTAGCCTTTTCCGAAGGTCCATCCCCTTAAGACGGACACGCCACTTCCTTCCTCCAGGGGAGCCCATCCCTATTGATGTCGGCATCGGAAAGTCACTCTTCCTATTCTCGTCACGCGACTGCCACGTGAAATTTATGTTCCAGGGCTACCTCCGAGCCGGCGCAATTCGCTTGCAAAACCTTCCACCGGTGCCTCAAACCTTGATCGAAGATGGCCCCTGCGAGGGAGTTCGCCGTGGTATACGATAGCCTGACGTACAGCGGCGTAATCGACTAGGTCGGGTTGGCTTACGTTCCCAAACGCCGGACTGATGCAAGCTCCTTTGTGGCGGATAGCTGTGCTTGCCGTTCCCTCTATGCGTAGTGCGAGAATATGCTGATCCAGCCGCGCAGCTACCTCCGCAACCGGATAGTCCCGCTCGGTAATCTGAAGGACCGCGTCCCAATTAAAGTCCTCGGTGAGGTTCGCTCTGTCCATCGGGCCTCCCTGCCCCAAATCTGGGGAAGAAGGCGTCCATGAATCTAGGGGCGGTCCACAGGTCGTTCGCAGCTCTAACGTCTTCGCCTCGTGTCGGCGGACCTCCACAGTCAGATGCGGCCCAGCTTTCTCATTGTCTCCGGCAGGCTGGTTCCAGCGAGGATCAGGGCGGCGGCCTCCTGGTCCGCCGCTTCCACATCAGCAGCCGCTTTCATGATGTCCAAGACCTGACCATTTGGGATGACCACCACACCGTTTGAATCGCCGAATATGTAGTCCCCCGGGTTCACCGTTGCACCCCCGCATTGAATCGGTTGGCCGACGCTCTTCAATGCCAAAATGCCCGCCTGGCCGGGGGGTACGCATCCCGTCGTGAAGCAGGGTTGCTTCAGCTCCAGAATTTCGAGCGGATCGCGTATCGGACCGTCGGAGACGGTGCCGGCCAGCCGGTTGCGATGCGCCGCCGCGGCAAGCAGCCCTCCCCACAATGCCGCTTCTTCCTCGGCGCCACGTCCGGCACTGACGATTACCGACCCCTCCGGCGCGGCCTCGATTGCCGCAATCATCTCGGCGTTCGGCAGGCGTCTTGCCTCCTCAAGCTCCTCCAGTGGCACGCGTTCGATCGTTACGGCGGGGCCGAACATCTTGCACCGCATGTCGAGCGGGCGGACGTGCTGTCGCATGTAGCCGCGCACGCCACGCTTCATCAGCACGTCGCTTGTCGAGGACGTCGTGGCGCGATCGACATAGGAGACGAGTTCCGGGGATAGGGTCATGGCACACTCAAACATCTGAACGTGAAGGATGGGGGGATGAGCCGGCGGCACTCAGCGCGTGCATCCATCGGTACACAACGCGCTTGAACGGGCTATCCGGCGCCAGCGCCGCGAAAATGCCGCGGATCACGAAACCGAGGCTGACATAGGCGGCGGCGGTCACGAGATAGATCTCGAAAGCCCGCAGGGTTTCCGACTGGATGTATCCGGCGGCCCCCATCAGGTCTTCGACGCCGATGGTGGAGGCGACGCTGGAATTGAGGAAGATGATCATGAACTGGCCGACCATGGCCGGATAGACATTGGCAACCGCGGTCGGAAGCTGGACATAGAGGAAGACCTGCAACCACGACATGCCGAGGCACTGTCCCGCCTCCAGCTGGCTCCTATGCACACTCATGAGCCCGGCGCGCAGGATCTCGGTCATATACGCGCCGTTGTTCCAGATCAGGGCGAAGAACGCCGCTTCCAGGGGCGTGAGCCGCAGGCCAACGCTTGGCAGGGCGAAGAAGGCGAAGAAAATCTGCACCAGCAGCGGTGTATTGCGGGTGACTTCCACATAGACAACGGCCGGCACACGCAGGACCGACCATTTGGAACCACGGCAGACCGCCGCGACAAGGCCGACAGCAAAACCGCCGATGATTGCCGCCGCCGTCAGCTGCAGGGTAATGATCGCTCCCTGCCACACCAGCGGCAGGAAGCGTTCGATATCGCCGAACTGCAACACATAGGTCATTGGCACTCTCCGGCCGCCGGCAATGCGGCTGGCGGCTGCGCGGCGTCAGAACGAGGGCAGTTGCGGAAGGTCGACGCCGACATAGGATTTGTAGATCTCGTCCAGCCGGCCATTCACGCGGTTCTCGAAGATCCAGGTGTTCACCCAGCGCAGAAGATCGGGGTTGTTCCGGTTGACGCCGATGCCGAGATAGCTCGGTGCGTTTTCAAGCTTGATCTCGAATTTCCGGTCCGGGTAGCGCTTGGCGAGCGTGCTGGCCGCGCTGTCGTTGATGCCGATAGCATCGACTTGTCCGGACATCAGCGCGGCCTGTGCGGCGGCATCGTCGTCGAAGCGGATGAACTTGACCTCGGGCGCCCGGCTCAGGACACGCTTCTCGTGCGTCGTGCCGCGCGCCACGCCCACACGCAGTTTCAGCAGGTCGTCATAGGTCTTCACCTCGACCTCCGCCGGAGCGACGACAATGCTGCGCTGCAGGGCATAGGGAATCGAGAAATCGACACTTTTGGCGCGATCCGCCGTGATCGAGAAGGTCGAGATGACCAGGTCGACCTTGTTGGTCTGAAGATAGGCGATGCGGTTGTTGCCCGTGACGGGCACATGTTCGTATGTCACCCCGAGCCCGGCCGCGAGCGCCTTGCCGACGGCGATATCAATGCCGTCAGGCTCGTTCTTCGCATTGAGGATGCCGTAGGGCGGCAGGCCGATGTCGGTGGCGATGCGGATCTTGCCACTCTTGATAATGGCATCCAGGCTCTGCGCCGACGCTGAAACAGGCGCGGAGAGCGCAAGAAGGGTTGCGCCAAGGGCGAACAGAAGTCTTTTCATAGTCGTTCCTCTCGTTCTTTATTATTGCGATATGAACTTTCGGAGTTCTGCTGTCTGGGGATTTGCGAATAGCTGGCTGGGCGGGCCGCTCTCCCAAATCTTTCCGCCATGCATGAACACGACTTCGGTCGCGATATTCTGAGCGAACGCCATTTCATGGGTGACAAGCAGCATGGTCATGCCGCTGCCCGCGAGATCGGCGAGCACCTTCAGCACCTCGCCGGTCAGTTCCGGGTCGAGCGCGGAGGTGACCTCGTCGAACAGCATGATCTCCGGGGCCATCGCCAGCGACCGGGCAATGGCGACGCGCTGCTGCTGGCCACCGGACAGTTCGCTCGGGCGCGCCCTGAGCTTCTCGGCCAGGCCGACCTGACCGAGCACGCGTGCCGCGATCTCCTCCGCCTCGGTGCGCGGGGTCTTCTTCACGAGACGCAGGGCGAGCGTGACGTTGTTCAGAACATCGTAATGGGGAAACAGATTATAGCCTTGGAAAACAATCCCGACCTTCTGCCGCAACATCCGCAGGTTTGTCCGGCCGTCGCCGATCCGGTAGCCCGCCACGTCGATCCGGCCGGACTGGATCGTTTCGAGACCGTTCACACAGCGCAGCATCGTGCTTTTGCCCGATCCGGAGCGGCCGATAATGGCGATCACGCTGCCCTTTCGGGCCGCCAGGGACACGCCGTTGAGAACCGCGGTGTCGCCGTACGTCTTGTAAACCTCATGCAGCTCAACCGCGTTCATGCAGCCTTACCTCCAGCCGGCGGCTCGCCGTGGTGAGAGAGAAGCAAATGAAGAAGTAGATGAGCGCCACCGTGCCGAATATGGCCAGAGGAGAGAACGTAATGTTGTTCAATATTGACCCCATCTTGCTCAGTTCATAGAAACCGATGATGGACGCCAGAGCCGTATTTTTGACGATCTGCACCATATAATTGACGGTTGGCGGCAGGGCGATGCGCAGGGCCTGGGGCGCGATCACGAAGACGAACTGCTGAAATCGCGAAAGGCCGAGCGAGACCGCGCCCTCCCACTGCGCTTTGGGAATGGCGGCGATACTCCCCCGCCAGATCTCGCCCAGAAACGCGCTTGAATTGCAGATCATCGCGAACGCCGCCGCCCCCAGCGCCGACACTTCGATCCCCACGAGACTGAGGCCGAAGAAGCAGAGAAAAAGCTGGAGGAGCAGCGGCGTGCCCTGGAAGATGGCGACATACAGGCCTGCCAACAACCGGAGTGGCGCGAAACGCGACATGCGCAGACCGGCCAGAACAAGCCCGCCGATCGCGCCACCCGTGAACGAGATGAGTGCCAGCAACAGCGTCCAGCGCGCGGCGACGATCAACGTTTGGATGTCGTAGGCTGTAAGATCGCGCACGGTATCGTCACTCGGCGGGAACGAGGCCGGATGCGATGCGCTGCTTCATCACCTCGATGATGCCGCCCGACTCGATGATGGTCTGGACCAACTCGCTATAGGGGTCGAGCTTCAGCTCGGTCCCCTGGTCCAGGTTACGCACGCGCCATGCCTGCATGTCGATCTCAAGCGTTTCGCCCTCCTGTACGAAGGCCTCGATGCCCGGCACCGAGAAGGCATGAAATCCGATGGCGACCGAGTTGCGGAAGAACAGGCGCGCGATCGACTCCGCAATGACGGCGGAGAAGCCGAGGCTGACGAGAACCTTGTTCGCGGGTTCGCGGTGGGAACCCAGGCCGAAATTGCGGCCGGCGACGAGAATGTCGCCCGGCTGCACCTTTTCATAGAATTTCTCGCGCACATCCCGGAACGCGGCCTGTTTGACCATGTTCTGTTCGTTGGCGTCGCCCAGGCCGAAGGAGATGACGTCGGCCGGTGCGATGATGTCGGTGTCGATATTGTCGCCGAACTTCCAGACCCGGCCTTTGAGGATACGATTGGGAGCGTTCATGGTCAGGCTACCTTCTTCGACGGAACAGTGCTGGTGCGGGGATCGGCAATGACGCCCGCGAGCGCGGAATGGGCCACGGTGGCGGGGCTGGCGAGATAGATGTCGGCCTCGCCGCTTCCCATGCGGCCCTTGTGATTGCGGGTTGTCGCGGTAATGCACACCTCTCCGTCGGCGAGCCGTCCCTGCATGCCCAGGCACAGGTGGCATCCGGGGGAAATGACCTGGCCGCCAGCGTCTAGGATCGTGTCGAAGAGGCCACGGCGCGAGGCCTCCCGCCACACCGCCCAGGACGAGGGCTGCACGAACAGCCTCGTCTTCGGATGGACCTTGTTGCCGTGCAGGATGCGCGCGACGACCTCGATATCCTCGATGTGGCCGTTGGCACAGGAGCCCACGAGGGCCTGGTCGATCCTGATGCCCGCGACCTCGTCGACGGGGACAACATTCTGGAAGGTGTGCGGGCGCGCGACCTGAGGCGCGAGATCATCGAGGTTGATCGTGACGACCTGTGCGTAATGGGCGTCGGGGTCGGCGGAAACGGGACTGGCGTTGTCGAGCTGTTCGCGCAGGATGCTGCGCTGGGACAAGAATTCGCGCGTCTTGTCGTCATATTCGAAAAGGCCGAATTTTCCGCCAAGCTCGACCGCGTGCGAGGAGAGCTGGAAACGCTGTTCCATGCTCATTTTCGCAACGGCGGGACCGGTGAACTCGATGGACTGGTAAAGTGCGAAGGCGGTCGTGTACTTGCCTGCGAGCCAAAGCGCGACATCCTTCGGTGCGATCGCGGGATGCCACTCGCCTTCGAGCACGACCTTGACGGTCTCCGGCACCTTGAACCACAGCGTGCCGAAGGTCAGCGCGAAAGCCAGCTCGTGCTCACCCATGCCGCTGCCCGCGCAGTTCAGCGCGCCCCAGGCGACACTGTGCGAATCCGAGCCAAGCGCGAGCTCGCCGGGCACGACGTAGTCTTCCATGACGATGCGGTGAAGAACCCCCGCCAGCGTGTCGCGGAAATGGCGCAGCTGGTAGTGCTCGGCGAGTTCGCGCATCTTCACGCCGCGCGTGGCCTGCACTTTGTCGATGGCAGGCTGGAAATGTTCCATGACGACATGGAAGCGATCGAGGTCGAAGATCCGCGGGATGCCCGGGAGCCCGTTGTACTCGCAGGCCGTGTGGATCCGGTAGAATTCCTCATGGGCAATGACCCGGTCGACCTTGGCATCGACGAACTGGCCGGGCGTCACCGTCTCAAGACCGGAATTGCGCGCCATAATCTTCTCAATGATGGTCATACCCATTCGTCAGATCCTTTGAAGTGCTTGTGAGTGCTTGGTGTTCTCTGCGGGATAGGTCCTGAAGTGGATCACGAGCAGAACTGCCGCGAGCACCATGCCGCCGAGACTGAGGAGAACGCTGGGCATCATCATCATGATGGCCGCCGCGAAGTATCCGAGGCGCTCGATCATGCGGACCGGGCCCCGGTAGTAGCCAATGGTCGCCAGCCCCAGCGCCGTTACCCCCAGCAGCGCCGTCACGGAGACGATGACGGTGTCGACAATCGGGGCCTGCCCGACGAAGAGCGCCGGGTCCTGGACGAACACAAAGGGGATGATGAAGGCTGAGAGACCGAGCTTGGTCGCCGTGACCGCCACGCGCATCGGCGACGCATTGGCGATCCCCGCGGCCGCATAGGCGGCGACGGCCACCGGCGGCGTGATCGAGGAAAGGCTCGCATAGAAGAGCACGAACATATGGGCGGAAAGCATCTGCACCCCGGCCTGAACCAGCATCGGCGCCGCAAATGCCGCAGCCACGGCATAAGCCGCCGGCGTCGGAAGTCCCATCCCGAGAATGATGCAGAGAAGCATCACGAAGACGAGAAGAAGGAAGTAATTGTCGCCGGCGAGTTCAACCAGCGCATAGCTCAGAGACATCGTCGCCCCGGTCAAGGATAATATGCCCACGATAATTCCGGCACATGCGCAAGCAAGGACCACCGTTGTCGCGGAGGTAACGAAATCCATGACAAACTGCTTGCCCGCCGCAGCCGTCAGCAACTCCTTCCACTTCGGAATGCCGACAATCAGAGCCGTGATGCAGGCGTAATAGGCTGCTTTCGTCGGCGAATACATCGCGAACAGAAAATACGCGAGAACGACGATGGGCAGAAGCAGATAGATTTTCCGGATTATTTCTTTCAGGGATGCACGACCGGCGTCATCCCAGTCCGTGACCAATGTCAGCTTCCGCGATTCGAGATCGACTTCGACAAAGACGCAGACAAAGTAAAGAACAGCCGGGATCAGCGAGGCGAGCGCAATGGTGCCGAAGGGAATGCCGGTCAGTTCCGCCATCAGGAAGGCGGCGACGCCGAGCACGGGTGGCATGAGCTGGCCGCCGGTGGACGACACGGCCTCGACGCTGGCGGCGAATGTCGGCGAGAAGCCCGCCCGCCGCATCATCGGTATCGTCGTGGTCCCCGTGGTGACCACGTTGGCAGTCGAACTGCCCGAGATGGTCCCCATCAAGGCGCTGGAAACGACCTCGATCTTTCCCGGCCCGCCGAACTTGCCGAAACTCAGTTTCGCGGCGAGTTTCATGAAGAGGTCCGCGACACCGACCTGTTGAACCAGCGCTCCAAACACGAGGAACATGGCGACGAGGGTCACGGCCACGCCCGTCAGAGAGCCGAACAGCCCCTCATGGGTGAGATACTGGGAGTTGACGATGCGCTCGATAGAGAAGCCGCGATGCGCGAACGCGTCCGGGAGGTAGCGGCCATACAGGGCGTAGAGAAACGCGATCACGGTGAGCAGTGCGATCGGCCATCCCACCAGCCGGCGGGTCAGTTCGATGACGCTGGCCAACGCAACGAGCCCGAGGATCACCTCATGCACGGCGGGCTCGAAAAGCGAGCGGTAGGCCAGGGCCTCCCAGTTCGCGACAAGATAGCCCAACGAGATCGTCGCACCAGCGGCAAGCAGTATGTCGAGGAGAACGAACCAGCCCGGCAGGGGTTTGAGCAGCAGGCCGAGATAGACGATGCCGAGCAGAAACAAGCCGCGCTGAACCGTCGGCGGCAACGGGATCGTGGCGCTCGTGAACACGGTCATCGCTATGAGCGCGAGCCCGACCACGAGAATCGCAACACGCCGGCCGTAACTGAGACTGCCCTGCGCGATGACCACAACATCGGTCATGATCCATTCCTCCCGTCGATGCGGTAACGGTCCAGCTTTTCTTCATCGAGTTCGACCCCGAGACCTGGGCCGCTGGGCACGCGAACAGCACCGTCCTCGACGCGGATCGGATCGCGCACCACATCGTCGGCGAGCATGCTGGTCGATCCGGTCTGGAAATCGCCGACCAGCAAGGGTCCGGCAAAGGAGGCGCACAGGTGCGCGACGGCGGCCGTCGCTACGCTGGTTCCGGGATGATTGCCGGGAAAGATGCCGATGCCGGCTTCCTGAGCGATGGTCCAGAGCCGGCGAATGGAGTGTATTCCCCCGTTCTTGCCGGTCTTCGTCTGGATGATCGTGGCCGCCCGCTGCCTGACTATGTCGAGCAGACTATGGCCGCTGCTCAGGCTTTCATCGGCGGAGATGGGCGTGCGCACGGACTGGCCGAGCCGGGCCATGCCCTGGAGGTCCCAGCCCGGAACGGGTTGCTCGACGACGTCGAGGCCGTAGTCGTCAAGGCGATGCAGCAAAGGCAGCGCTTCATTGTAGGTAAGGCCGCCATTGGCGTCCGCGCGCAGCACGGCGCGATCGCCGAAATGCTCGCGCATCCGCCGCACATTGGTGACATCGATCCGGGGATCGAGACCGATCTTGATCCGCAGATGCCGATAACCGGAATCGTAGGCGGCCTGGGCCTGGTCGATCATCGCGTCCGGCTCGGTGATCGACAGGGCGAGACCGACCGGAATCCTGTCGCGCACCTCTCCGCCGAGCAGGGTCGAGAGAGGAAGATCGAGCGACTTCCCCATCAGGTCGTAGAGCGCATCGCCCACTGCGGCCTGCGCATAAAGACTGTGGTCCGCGGCATATGCGAGATCGCGCATGATGGCGTTGATGGCGAATGGCGACCTGCCGAGGATCAACGGCTTGAAGACCTCCTGGATGGTGGCGTGCAGGCCGGTCAACGTCTCGAAACTTCCCTGCCGGCGCCAGGCCTGCGTTTCGCCCACGCCGACGAGACCTTCCTCGGTGATGATCCGGACGATCATCACCTCGACAGCCTCCCTTTTGGTGTCCGTTGGCGCCGCGAAGCTGAAGGGTCTGGCAAACGGTATTCGCAGCGGGATGGTTTCAATGTCGCGGATTCGGACGGATGGCGTGCTCACGGGCATCGGGCGCCTCACTACATGCGTATTGGAGGCCGGCGCCCGCCGTCGCCGGCGGGGACAATCGTGGCGGG
>JAEYTV010000293.1 GCA_023433855.1 Pseudomonadota bacterium
AAGACCGGTTGTGCCGGAGGAGGTATAGGTGACGATGGCGGACAATCTCAATGTTTCGGCAATTTGCCGGGCAGCAAGCGAGATCGCGTCAGCACCGGTCGCTTCCGGGGTCGCCCGCTGTGCGTAGATGATGCTTGGGAAGAGTGGATCCTGCTCGACCTTCCGAGCGATGGAAGCCATCATCGAAACGGATTCGACGGGGTACTGGCCCGAAGCGGATTCCGCCGAAAGCATGACGGCATCCGCACCTTCGAAAACCGCGATCGACACGTCGGAGACTTCCGCACGCGTCGGCACCGGCGAGGAGATCATCGATTCGAGCATCTGGGTTGCGATAACGACGGGCTTGCCCGCACGGCGACAAGCGCGCGTGAGCTGCTTCTGGGTTCCCGGCACGCTTTCGATCGGCATCTCGACGCCCAGATCGCCGCGGGCCACCATAACGGCATCTGAAAGCTCGATGATCTCGTCGATACGTTCCAGCGCCTGCGGCTTCTCTATCTTCGACATGATGCCGACACGACCGCGCGCGATCTTGCGCACCTCCGCAAGATCATCTGGTCGCTGCACGAATGAAAGCGCAACCCAGTCCGCTTCTCCTGTCGCCAGAACGGCGTCCAGATCGGTGCGGTCCTTATCTGTGAGAGCACCCACCCCAAGCAGCGTGTCCGGCAGGCTGACGCCCTTGCGGTCAGAGATGCTAGTGCCGGCGATCACGGTGCAGACGATGCTCTTGCCGTCGCTCTTCTCGGCTCTCAAGGCAAGCTTGCCATCGTCGATCAGCAACCGGTGCCCCGGCTTGACCGCCTGCAGGATTTCGGGATGAGGCAGAAAGACCCGGCTTTCGTCGCCGGGCTCGTCGCGATCATCCAGGGTGAAGGTTTGCCCCACCTCCAGCGTAACCTTGCCAGCCGCGAACTTGCCGACGCGAAGCTTCGGTCCCTGAAGGTCGCACAGGATGCCGATCGGGCGGCCAGAACGGGCTTCCACCGACCGTATCCGCGACATCAGGGTACGCATCAGATCATGGCTGGCATGGCTCATATTGATGCGAAAGAGGTCGGCCCCGGCTTCATGCAACTTCTGGATCATCTCCTCTTCCGAGGAAGCCGGCCCCAGTGTGGCAAGGATTTTTACTTTGCGGTGACGCCTCATCAATTCTGGCCTTCTTGTGTGCCAGGCGCGTCCGAAAGCTGGACCATCCAGCTACCCTGACGACCCGTGTCATATTCCTTGAAGCCCATGCGTTGGAAACCACGGGCGAAACAATCGTTGACGCCGACGATCTTGAACTCGTTTTCCGCGACACACATGTTGATGTCACCCGTCCACCGACCGCCCCGCGCGGCATCCTCGGCATAGAGGTAGTAATAGCGGGATTGCAGCTCCCCCTCGATGAGCGTGGCACAGGTGGAGGCAGGCACCTGCCACCAGCCTTCGGTGGTCCAGCCCTCCGCGGCCCGGTAGCCGATCGCCACACCGACGAGATTCTGCGTACCATTACAGACGCGAAAATCCGCGTGAGCCGCACCTGCGGCAAGCAATGGTACGCCACCGGCGACCATACCGACCAGGATTGGGGAGAAGGCGAGAGAGCGAAGAGAGGCTTTGAGGGATTTTTTCGACACGGTTTCCGCCAGGACTCCATGGGTTTATTTGTGAAGCACTTTCTCGCGCGGCGGACTCTGAAAGTCAACGAAAGTCTAATCGATTAGGCCGTGTTCCTGCTATCGCGGATGATTGTCGACGTCATAGCCCGACTTGCGGACGAGGCGACCGCGTGCAATCAAGGTTGGTCTCCATAACCAATCGTGACGTTCTCCGAAACATGCAGGACTTCCTTCCTTTCGAGATCATAGACGGCGATTATGACGGCGGAATGGTTCTGCTGGCCGATCATGCCATGAACCGCCTGCCCTCCGCCTATGGCAGCCTCGGCTTGCCGGAAAGCGCGTTCGCCCGACACATTGCCTTCGACATCGGCATTGAACGGCTGGCACGCGCCTTGGCGGCCACCTTGAATGTTCCGGCCGTGCTTGCTTGCTTTTCCCGGCTGCTCATCGACCCGAACAGGGGGGAAGACGATCCGACGCTGATCATGAAGATCTCTGACGGCGCCATCATTCCAGGCAACCATCCGATAACACGCGAAGAATGGCAGTGGCGGCTCGACACCTACCACCGTCCTTATCACCGGGCGGTCGAACGGGTCATTGCCGAAGCGGGCCAATCGGGTCGAGCCCCGCTGGTGATCTCGCTACACTCCTTCACTCCTTCCTGGAAAAGCGTCCCCCGCCCCTGGCATGCGGCGGTCCTGTGGGACAGCGACGACAGGGCCGTGCGTCCCCTGCTGGAACGCCTGCGAGAACCAGGCGACCTCGTCGTCGGCGACAACGAACCTTATGACGGAGCGTTGAAGGGGGACACCATGTATCGCCACTGCTTGACGAGGGGGCTGCCGCATGCGCTTCTGGAAGTGCGGCAGGACCTGATCACCACAGACACCGGCGTGGCCGCCTGGGCCGGAAGGCTGGCGCCGATCTTCAAAGCTCTTAATGCCGACCCCATGTTACACGAATACAAGATCTATGCCTCGCGAACGGGTCCCTTCCCGCAAGCGGAACAGTTGGAGACGCATCATGGCCGATCTCAGCAAGCAGCAGCAGACCGAGTTTGAGGCGGCGGCGTTTCGCCGTCTGGTCGAGCATCTTCGCCAGCGGACAGACGTCCAGAACATAGACTTGATGAACCTTGCCGGTTTCTGCCGCAACTGTTTATCGAACTGGTACCGCGAGGCCGCCAGCGAGGCTGGCGCGGAACTCTCCAAGGAGGAGTCGCGGGAAATCATCTACGGGATGTCCTATGAGGACTGGAAAAACCTTCACCAGCACGAAGCCAGCGCTGCTCAAAAAGCCGCATTCGAGGTGAACAAGCCGGCGGACGGCTGAGCGATGCCCGATAAGGCTTGACCTTGCGGCCGCTTTTCGGCAGTTGACCAGCACCCCATCAATTCTCACGATCAGGAGACCCCGATGTCAGATGCTCATGGCGTCGCCCGCGACCAACTCCGCGCATTTGTCGAGCGCATCGAAAGACTGGAAGAAGAAAAGAAGACGATCGCTGACGATATCAAGGACGTCTACGGCGAAGCCAAGTCCATGGGCTTCGACACCAAGATCCTGAAGAAGGTCATCGCGCTTCGTAAGAAGGACGACCAGGAGCGCATGGAAGAGGATCTCATCCTCGACACCTATCTTCAGGCACTTGGCATGATAGAAGGGCCGGCTGAACAGGATGCGGCCTGATATCCACTCATACGGAATAACAGAAACCCGCCTCTCAACCGGCGGGTTTTCTTTTTGTCTGAACCATTCCGGGTGATCAGTTGGCGGGCCCGCTGAAGCGATTGCGGTCGATCGCCGCAGCCGAGGAAACCCGGTTGAACCCGTTGCCGCTATAGGCCGCCGAATACTCGCCGTTGATGGTACGGCTGACTACGCGCGGCGCCTTCATCGAGGCAACTTCTTCAGTACGGTTGTTGCTGAGTGCCCATTTGGCGAGCACGTCGGCCGTCAGTTTGCCGTTGCCGCCCGGAGCCGCGGGCGCTGAAGTGCGACCGCCTCTGGTTGCCACCGGACGTGTACCGACCGACGCGGCGACCGGCGTCTTGGGCGCATCGAACCCGTCTCCAAACTGCCGCCCGCGGTCCGAGGAATGGATGACCTTCGGCGATATCGCTGCCGTTTCAACCTGTTTCTGGATCGTTTTTGGCTGTGTCTGTGATGCAGAGGCGGGGGCCTGGGCCACCAGGGGGGCTTCGACGCTCCGGGCAAGGGCAGCCACGAGTTCCGGCGTCAATACCTGGGGCGGCGCGCCTACTGGCATTCCAGCATTCGCCGAATCACCAGGGCGATGAGCCGGAAGAGGAACCGACGCGATCTCCTGCGGCATCGGAACCGGCACCGCCGAAGCGGTCATCACGCCCCCTTCCGCGTCACCCTTGAGGCCGCGCGGCCCGAGCAGCGTCGGAACAGGGATGTCGTATCCGGTCAGATCCGCAAAATTTTCGCCGGGGGTCTGCGCTGCGGAAGGTATGACAGATGCCTGCATGGCAAGCGCGTCCTGCGCTGCGCTACGAGCAGGCGAATAAAGCGCGGTGGCGAGACCACCGGGTGCCGCATCGGAGCGGAAGGCCGGGCGTGACAACGGGACAGGAGCCGCAATTTCCGGCTGCACCTGCTGCGGAGACTGTTGAGGCTCTGCCGACGCTACCAGCACAGGAGCTGCAGGCGCCGCTGCCGGCGGCTTCGCAGCCGGCGCCGGACGTCCAGCCGCGGCCGGTGCCTCGATCTCTGCGTTGTCCTCTTCCTCGTCGGCGCCGCCGCCGCCAAACAGGAAGGCAAGAAGGTTCGGCTGGCGCTTCCGTTCGGAGCCCCGGACGCTGCCGCCTGCGGTGCTGGCGATCTCGATAGAACTGGAGCTTACGCGCTTCTTGTAATCCGCCAAGGCTTGTTCATAGCCAGGCAGAGGCTTGCCATCGGCGGGGAGATGAAGCGTCTTGCCATTCGGGAAGATCTGCACCAGTTCCTGGCGCGACATCCGAGGCCAGGCCCGAACGCCGCCGACATCAAGGTGTACGAAGGGAGACCCCGATTTGGGGTAGTACCCAACGCCGCCAACCTGCATCTGCATGGCAAGGCCACGCAAGGTCGAGAGCTTCACGCCGGGGATATAGAAGTCCATGGCCTTGCCGAGCATGTGCTGGCTGTTCTTTGCGACGCCCGTGTTGCGCGAACGCGAGCGCAGCATGCCGTTCGTGGCAGGCGAGCGGTAGGCCGAGACGACATGGACGTAGTCCCTCGCTCCCGAGCGCCGATAGACTTCCCAGACAAGGTCGAAGAGCCGCGGATCCATCCTGGTGGGCTCATTCTTGCGCCAGTCGCGCAGCAGGTGGTTGATTTGCTGAAGACCCCGCTGATCATAGCGACCGTTCCGCTTGAAGGTGATTTCAGCTCGTTCGCCCGTGTGGACGAAATACAATTTCAGGCTGCGATTCTCGGCTGCGGCATCCCTGCTGGACAAAGCCACCGCAGACAATGCTGCCAGAACCAGGAGGGCGACAACGGCAACGCGCTTCTTGAGCGACTTGAAAAGCCTTCCTTCGCCGCGTTGCGCCCCCTCTCCCGAAGGCGTCCCTTTCGCATACTGATCCGGCAAAACGATCCCCGTCCCGTCGACAACGTCCCACGTTGCCTCAAATGACTGTCAATTGCGGTGACACGATGGCAATTGTGCCACACATGTACAAGCTTCTCCCTTATAGTCAACAATCGGCTAACAGGAGATGCGGGGGAAGGTGACAGGATATCCTTGCGCGAAGGTTAACATCCACTAATACAAGTCAGGCGGCTTGTTTCAGAGGATCGTCCGGATCGATGCCGTAATCCTTCAGCTTTCGGTAAAGCGTCGAGCGACCGATTCCGAGTTTTCGGGCCACCTGGCTCATCTGGCCCCGG
The DNA here is from genome assembly GCA_023433855.1 of Pseudomonadota bacterium. Taxonomy (GTDB): domain Bacteria; phylum Pseudomonadota; class Alphaproteobacteria; order Rhizobiales; family Rhizobiaceae; genus Neorhizobium. The sequence goes on from JAEYTV010000293.1 coordinate 5,517, forward strand.
TAGAATTTCAGCGCAAATCGGATCAGCTCTTCCTCTACGTCGGCAAGCTTCCTTACGTCGCCGACCTCGTCGGTGCTGACGATGAAGTTCTCGGCTGCGGGGTACGCTGCGGCGAGCATGGCCTTCGGATCGGGTGCAGATCCCCGGATCTTCTCGTTGTTGGCGAAGACCGGCGATTCGGCCAAGGCCTCTCTAACCGCCTTCTCTGCGACTGCCGAAGCCGTGGGGGCAACGGCCGTCGCGGCAAGTTCTTGCGAACGAAATTCCGGGATCTGCGCGGCGATTTGCGGGAAATCCTTCTCCGTCAACTCGTCTCCCTCAGCGAGTACCACTGCGCGGAAGATCGCATTTTCGAGCTGCCGGATATTGCCAGGCCAGTCGTATGCGGTCAGCAGCGCCAATGCCGACGGGCTGACGGTGAGCGGCTTTGGCAGCTTCTGCTCCACGGAGAACCGCTCGGCGAAGACCCGCGCCAGATGTGGAACATCCTCCTTGCGCCGGCGCAGCGCCGGAATGGTGATCGGGAAGACGTTAAGCCTGTAGTAGAGGTCCTCGCTGAACCGGCCGGCACGCACCTCCTCGATGAGGTCCTTGTTCGTCGCCGAGATGAGTCGGACGTTGACCTTCTGGATCTTGGATGCGCCAACTGTCTCGACCTCGCCCTGCTGCACGGCGCGCAGCAGCTTCACCTGGACCTCCAGGGGCAAGTCACCGATCTCGTCGAGAAACAGCGTCCCGCCATCGGCTTCCACGAACTTGCCGGTATGCCGCTCGCTGGCACCGGTGAAAGCTCCTTTCTCGTGGCCGAAAAGAATGCTCTCGACCAGATTGTGGGGTATGGCGCCGCAGTTGACCGTGATGAACGGCTTCGTGGCCCGATCGCTGTTGGACTGGATGGCCCGTGCGATCATTTCTTTTCCGACGCCCGACTCCCCTTCCAGTACGACCGGTATGTTGGAATGGGCTGCGCGCTGGGCTAGATCGATGACACGCAGCATGTCGGGGCTCGCCGATATGATCTCGCCGAAGCCAACCTCGGCCGCGCGGTGCCGGCGGCCGACGCGGGCACTCGACTCTTTCTGGTCAAGCTTGAGAGCGTTCGCGATCGAGTTGCCGATACGTTCCGGAGACACGGGCTTGACCACGAAATCGAACGCGCCGGCACGCATCGCCTGGACTACCGAATCGATGCTTCCCTGGCCCGTCTGGACGATGACTGGCGTCTGTATGCCAAGCTGGCGAATGGCGGCGAGGAAGGTGAGCCCATCCATTTCCGGCATCATCAGATCGAGTACGATCACTTTGATGCCGTGGGCGCTGCGCTTCAGGAACTCGAGTGCGACGAGGCCATTCTCGGCAAGATGGGCCGCATGTCCGTATCGCTCCACCGCATTCTTCAGCAGGCGTCGCTGGATCGGGTCATCATCGACAACAAGGATGTGCGCAGTCATGCTCGGCTCCCGGCTACGTTCATCGTGGCCCCATTCGGGTTCTTACTGACCCGGTTGTGCCAGAAAGGCTTGAACATCCTCTTTTGAGAAAAGCTTGCATTTTAACCGAGGGCGATGAAAACAATCCGGTAGGCGGCGGACGACAGCAGAGGAAAAGCGATGAAAAACCGACACACACCATTCCGAGACGTTCCCGCCGCAACAGCGTTCGGCGCTGCCGCAGCCGATCCGGCTTTGGGTCTTCTGCCGGTCTGGAAATTGTCCGACCTCTATCCCGCCAAGGAGTCCGAAGCTGTCACGGCAGATCTGGAAAGAGCAGAACGGCTCGCCTCCGAATTTGAAAAGACGTGGAAGGGCAAGCTTGCAGAAGCCGCAACGCAGGCGGGCTCCGCGGGCCTTGGTGAGGCCCTCAAGCAATACGAGGCTTTGGAGGATCTTCTCGGCAAGCTCGGGTCCTTCGCCGGACTGACCTATTTTTCCGACACGTCTGACCCGGCAAACCGCAAGTTCTATGGCGATGTGCAGGCGAAGCTTACCGACATCTCCTCGCGCCTCCTGTTTTTCGCCCTGGAACTCAATCGCATCGATGACGCCGTGATGGATGCGTGCATGGCTCAGGATCCGGCCGCCGGGCATTACCGACCCTGGATCACGGATCTCAGGAAGGACAAACC
>JAEYTV010000359.1 GCA_023433855.1 Pseudomonadota bacterium
GCCTATTGGCGTGAGCATGCTTGCGGTCTCCTTCGTCGGGGTGGCGGCTATTCGGGGGGAGGCGGTCTCCGTGCGGATGATGGGGGCGGTCGCCAACGACTCGCTTCGGGAGTATCTGTTCGCTGTCGTTCCCCTGTTCGTGCTGATGGGCCTTCTGGTGACTGTCTCCCGTGTCGGCAAGGACACTTTCGAGGTTTTTCAGAAGCTGTTCGGACGGGTCACCGCGGGCCTCGGCATCGCGACGGTTTTTGCGAACGCGGTTTTTGCCGCCATCACCGGCATCTCGATCGCCTCGGCAACCGTTTTCAGCAGGGTGGCCGTTCCGGAAATGAGGCGGTACGGATATACGCGGAAGTTCGCGACCGGCGTTGTGGCCGGATCTTCCGTGCTCGGCATGCTTATCCCCCCGTCTCTCCTGATGATCGTCTATGCGGTCCTGGCGGAGGAGTCCGTTGGACGGATGTTCCTGGCGGGTATCGGCCCCGGTATCCTGCTCGCAGTTGCCTTCTGCATCACGATCATGCTTCTGGCCCGTTTCCACAAGGACTTCGTGTTTGCGGCAGAGGGGCGGACCGCCGATTTCGGACCTCTCGGCGCCATGGAGATCGTCCGGAAGTCCGTACCGATCGTCTCGCTGATGCTTCTGGTTCTCGGCGGTCTCTACGGAGGTTACCTGAACCCGACAGAGGCTGGCGCCGCCGGCGCTTTCGGAGCACTGGTGATTGCGCTGCTACGTCGCTCGCTGACCGGGCGCAGTTTTTGGAAGCTGCTGGTCGAGACGGGCCAGATTACTGTCTCGGTGCTGTTCCTCATCCTGGCCGCCACCTTCTTCAGCCGCATGCTCGCGATGTCGGGCGTGCCGCGAGCGCTGGCGGAAGTGGTGCTTTCCGGGCCTGTCGGTCCCTACGGGTTCCTGCTGCTCTATCTCCTCCTGATCATCGCGCTGGGCTGCCTGATCGATTCCATCTCGATCATGTTGATCCTGCTGCCGATCGCTCTGCCGATCGCAAGCGCCGCGGGATTCGACCTGATCTGGTTCGGCGTCCTGACCGTCGTCGCCGTTGAGGTCGGCCTTCTCACGCCGCCCTTTGGATTGTCCGTCTATGTCATCAAGTCGGCGATGGAAGATTCTGATCTCAAAGTGGGCGAAATCTTCCGCGGCACGTGGCCATTCGTCCTTGCCATGTTCGTTTCGATCTTGTTGATCATCGCGTTTCCGTCGATCGCCACGTGGCTTGCACGCCTCTAGACCCAAGGTTTCTCCAGTTGACTGAACTTGTTTTTCTTCCTGGCTCGCTCAGAGCCGCCTCCTCGTCGCAGGCGCTGATAGCGGCCTTGGTCGACCGCGTGGCACCAGCGGTTGCCTGCAGCATCGCAGATCCGGGCAGGCTGCCGCATTACAACGCTGATCTTCAGGGCCATGCAGAGGTGAAGGCCTTTGTTGATCAGATCGACCGGGCAAGCGGTCTGGTCTTCGTCACGCCCGAATACAACTACAGCATCCCGGGGGTTCTCAAGAACGCGATCGACTGGGCGTCGCGACCGGCCCTGAATTCTCCCTTCAAGGAGAAGCCTTGTTTCGTCATCAGCGTATCGGGCGGCGCCCTGGGAGGCGTCCGCGCGCAGGCTCATCTGAAATATGTTCTCAACGGAATGCTGGCGAAGGTCTTCGTTTGCCCGGAAATCGTGGTCCCGCTGGCCAACGACAAAGTGGCGGACGGAGGCTTTCAGGACGAGCGTGTCCTTTCCTTCACCGAAGAAAAGCTGCGAGATTTCATCGCGTCCCTCCAGTGAGTAGATCCTTTTAAGGTTCACGTCTGTGGGTTGTAAATGAGCAGGCGCCGAAACAAGTGGTTGACCCGATGTGGATGGTGTGATACCTACTCTCTATCGATACTTTGTTTGCTGATATTTGTTGCTGCGCTTGGCGCCTCTTGACGAACTCTCCCTCTCAAAAGTCGAAACAACCGCCGAGCGTCGCCCGGCGGGAAATCAACATCGCTATGAAAGGGTTTGCTATGACCACTGGCACAGTTAAATGGTTCAACGCCACCAAGGGTTTTGGATTTATCCAGCCTGACGACGGCAGCGCCGACGTTTTTGTTCATATCTCCGCCGTCGAGCGCGCTGGCATGAGCTCGATCGTCGAGGGTCAGAAGCTCGGCTTCGAGCTCGAACGTGATCGCAAGTCGGGCAAGATGTCCGCCGGCCAGCTTCAGGCTGCTTAACGCTCTTGGCCGCCCGTGACCACGGATGTACTGGCATGGCGGCAGAGATATTGGAGGCCAGGCGAATGTCTGGCCTTTTTCCGTTATCAGGCCGATTGAGTTTGCCCGTTGCGTGTGGCATCGATCGGGGCAGATGTTGATCATCAGCCCGCCCGAGCGGAAATTCGAAGGACGATAGATTGAAACACCCAAACGACAGCAGCTTTGCCGAGCGACGCAAGACGGCCGACAATGCCAAGCGCCAGCTTTTGGCGAAGTTTGCAGCCGCGCCAAAAGCAGACGATCCTGCGATGCAGGAGAAGCTCGCTGCGCGCGCTGCCGTAGCCGCCGCAAGAACGGCTCGGCGCGCCGAACGCGAAGCCTTGAAGGCCGCGGAAAATGAACGTCTGCTGGCTGAAGCCGCTGCCCTGACCGCCGCCGCAGAGGCTCGCGACAAAGCCGAAGCTGAAGCCCGCCAGGCGGAACTCAACGACCGCGTCGCGCGTGTCCTGGCCGACGAAGCAGAGCGCAAGGCGGAGCGCGATCGTCGCTATGCCGCACGCAAGGCACGCAAAGCTTGATCTTTGAACGCCACGTTTCGGAGTAGGTTCTGCCTCTTCGACTGGCTATCTCGGCATCTTGGCTAGATGCGATCGGACCCAATCAATGCTCCGGCAACTGCCGGCGCGAAGCGCTTCGTGCCTTGCATCAAGGCGAAGCTTATCCAAGGACTGACCATTGAACACCACCGCGAGCAACAGCAACAATCCGTCCACGACGGAGGTCACGCTGACCCCTACCCAGATCCGAGGTTTGAAACTCGCTAAAGACGGCGACGTATACCCGCAGGATGCAAAGAAATGGACGCATCTGAACGCAACTGTCACTTATGCCAGGACTGATCGGTTCAAGGAGCGACCGCTCAAGGTGAAGTTCCTGACAACGGCGACGTTGGACGAGTTAAGAAACAACGGTCTGGTTCGTCCCATCAATCCGGACGTCGATGCCAGCCAATCCGCGCATGGCATCACCATGGCCGGCAAGATGTGGCTTCTGAAGAACAAATAGACGTTTCCGAAGATCTGCGTTCCACAGGTTTGCCGCTCGTGAATCGGGACGCAGGCCGCACGAGCGCGGTTCCCGCGCCGCCTCGCCGGTGAGTGGAAACGCTCGTTTATCAGGGTTGCGCCCTGCTCCCTGACTTCATGCTCGCCGTCAGCCATGCGCGCGAGCTACAAGGCAGCCAGCGTCACCGAGCTCCCGAACGGCTCCTTCCATCGCAAATGCTGCAAGCCTGCGGCAGGCTGGCTTGATCGAAGCGGCCAGATGCCGTGACGTTTGTAGAACCCGCGCTGCTGCATAACTGGACGACCTCGGGTAGCAACTCCGGCTCGCGCGTCCTCGACCTGACAACCGGTGAAGCTATCGGACTACATTTCAGCGGTCGGTTCATGGCGACCAGTTATGCAGTGCCACCCAATATTGTCCAATTCGTTGTCCGTGCTTTCGCGTCTTCCTCCTTTAACGAGGCCGTGCAGCTACGGATATCTTCGATCGCACGAAAACGTGGACTGGATTTTCGGGTTGTTGACCGCCGTAGCCGCTCGGAACTCAGGTTGCGGGGCCAGAAAGCTACAGCCATGGCCGCTGAAGAATCTTGGTCAGATCAGGTTCTTTCAGCATGCGTCTACCCCCTTGCGCACAACCGTTGCAACGGCTCCAAGCATCTCTGATGCGAACTGCCACCAGCACGGCATGCGCATTTTTTTACGCTTGACAACTGTAAGGCAGGTGGCACTGTAAAGCGGTTTAGTAAATCGCTTTACCTCCCATGTGAGGCAGCAGGTTTAGGGGCTCATGTCTGGTAAACGTGCCACAAGCCTGAAGGATGTTGCGGACGCGGCTGGCGTTTCGGTAGCAACCGTCTCGCGCCTGCTCAACGG
>JAEYTV010000436.1 GCA_023433855.1 Pseudomonadota bacterium
TCTATATCCTGCGCGAGCGGAGGGGGCTCGCTACGACCCATGTCGGCCCGGGGGAAACGGCAATCTGGGACGGGCGCTATCGGATCACCAACGATGGCACGGCTGCGATCGATGTAGAGCCAGCTCGTGCGATTCGAGGACGGGCGATCGAACTCTTCCCGGACGTTCCACCCGCTTTGGCTGCGCGTGCAATGGCCGTGATGCCCGCCGTCAGCGAGGCCGCTGGAACGGGGACGGCCGAGAGAGCGGACGCGGGGGTCCGGCTGGCACGCGGATTGGCCGAGCTGCGGACGGAGCCGGTGCTTGGTCCCTTCGACCGTTTTCTGCCGCAGTTTGATCTTAAGCTCGCCAGCGAGTTTGCGGTTTTGCTCGGATGCGACGCTTTTCCCCGGCTGCCGATTAAGGATTCCGTTCGGAAAAGCTAAGTACCGCCTGCGTTTGCCTTGGCAAGGACTTCCCGCAACCCTATGTTAGGCGGCAAGCAAGGCGGCCGCTGTAAAGGCTGGCCGTTACAGTCCGGGGAGTTCAATGAACCCAAACATTCGTAATATCGCCCTCTGGGTCATCATAGCCCTGTTGCTGGTCGCATTGTTCAGCATGTTCCAGACGGCGCCGACGCAGACCAGCTCGCGTGAAATACCTTATTCACAGTTCCTGCGGGACGTGGATGCCGGGCGCGTAAGGGAAGTGGTGGTCACCGGCAACAGGGTGCTCGGCACCTTCACCGAAAACGGTTCTGGGTTCCAGACCTACTCACCGGTGATAGACGACACCCTGATCGAGCGGTTGCAGTCCAAGAACGTCACGATCGTGGCTCGGCCCGAGACGGATGGATCTTCCGGTTTCCTGAGTTATCTCGGTACCCTCCTGCCGATGCTTCTCATCCTCGGAGTGTGGCTGTTCTTCATGCGGCAGATGCAGGGCGGCTCACGCGGTGCGATGGGGTTTGGCAAGTCCAAGGCCAAATTGCTGACGGAAGCGCATGGACGGGTCACTTTCGAAGATGTCGCGGGCGTCGATGAAGCCAAGCAGGACCTCGAGGAAATCGTGGAATTCCTGCGTGACCCGCAGAAGTTCCAGCGTCTCGGTGGTCGCATCCCTCGCGGCGTCCTGCTCGTCGGGCCGCCCGGCACCGGCAAGACGCTGCTTGCCCGGGCCATCGCCGGCGAAGCCAACGTGCCTTTCTTCACCATTTCCGGATCGGACTTCGTGGAGATGTTCGTCGGCGTCGGTGCAAGCCGTGTCCGCGACATGTTCGAGCAGGCGAAGAAGAACGCACCCTGCATCATATTCATCGACGAAATCGACGCCGTCGGCCGCCATCGTGGTGCGGGTCTTGGCGGCGGTAACGACGAGCGCGAACAGACGCTCAACCAGTTGCTGGTCGAGATGGACGGCTTCGAAGCAAACGAAGGCATTATCCTGATCGCCGCCACCAACCGTCCGGACGTTCTGGACCCGGCACTGCTGCGTCCGGGCCGGTTCGACCGGCAGGTCGTCGTGCCCAATCCCGACATCGTCGGCCGCGAGCGGATTCTCAAGGTCCATGCCCGCAACGTGCCGCTGGCGCCGAATGTCGACCTGAAGGTCCTCGCACGCGGCACGCCGGGCTTTTCCGGCGCCGACCTCATGAACCTGGTCAACGAAGCCGCCTTGATGGCTGCGCGTCGCAACAAGCGGCTCGTGACCATGCAGGAGTTCGAAGACGCCAAGGACAAGATCATGATGGGTGCGGAGCGCCGCTCTTCGGCCATGACCGAGGCGGAAAAGAAGCTCACGGCCTATCACGAGGCAGGACACGCGATCACGGCGCTCAACGTTCCGGTCGCGGATCCGCTGCACAAGGCGACGATCATTCCGCGCGGCCGTGCGCTCGGCATGGTGATGCAGCTGCCGGAAGGTGACCGCTATTCCATGAGCTACAAGTGGATGGTGTCGCGCCTGGTCATCATGATGGGCGGACGCGTTGCCGAGGAACTGACCTTCGGCAAGGAGAACATTACCTCCGGCGCGTCATCCGATATCGAGCAGGCCACCAAGCTCGCGCGCGCCATGGTGACGCAGTGGGGCTTTTCGGACGTGCTGGGGCAGGTCGCCTATGGCGAAAACCAGCAGGAGGTCTTCCTGGGGCATTCTGTCTCACAGTCGAAAAACGTCTCGGAAGCAACAGCGCAGAAGATTGACGTCGAAGTGCGCCGCCTGATCGACGAAGCCTATAACGAGGCTCGGCGTATCCTGACCGAAAAGCACGACGACTTCGTGGCGCTTGCCGAGGGTCTCCTGGAATACGAGACTCTTTCGGGCGAGGAGATCAAGGCGCTCATCAAAGGCCACAAGCCGTCGCGCGACCTTGGGGACGACGCGCCGCCTGCGCGCGGTTCCGCCGTGCCGAGCACTGGCGGCGGCAAGAAGGACGAACCGAAGGGCGGCGAACCGGAAGGCGGGCTAGAACCTCAGCCCCACTGAACGCCGCTTCTCAGACCCGAAGCCGCCGCGAAACGATGTTGCGGCGGCTTCTTTCGTTGTTCAGGCACCGCTAACCGGTAACGGGATATAAGCGGTTTTGACCGTAATTTATGTGCTTGCGCGTCAAAACTGTGGCATGAGCCAAGGTGGGCAGGGCGTATCTCTGCCCTGACGCCTGCCGTTCCATCGCTGGCGAGACCGTGCCATGTGAGGCGCGATGACGAAGGAGCTTTTATGACACGCCGCTATTTCGGCACCGACGGCATTCGTGGGCAGTCCAACATCTTCCCCATGACACCGGACCTTGCGATGCGGGTCGGCATCGCCGTCGGAACCATGTTCCGCAACGGCAACCACCGCCACCGTGTGGTGATCGGCAAGGACACACGTCTTTCCGGCTACATGCTGGAGAACGCAATGGTTGCAGGGTTCACCGCGGCCGGGCTCGATGTCTTCCTTCTGGGACCGATCCCGACTCCGGCGGTCGCGATGCTGACCAGGTCGTTGCGGGCGGATGTTGGCGTGATGATCTCCGCCTCCCACAACCCTTACGAAGACAATGGTATCAAGCTCTTCGGGCCGGACGGCTACAAGCTCTCCGACGAGCTGGAAATTCGCATAGAAGACCTGCTTGACAGTGATCTCCATGCGCAGCTTGCCAAGTCCGCCGACATCGGCAGGGCGAAGCGCGTCGAGGGGGACATCTACCGCTATATCGAGCATGTGAAGCGCACGTTGCCACGCGACGTGACGCTCCATGGTCTACGCGTCGCGATCGATTGTGCCAACGGTGCAGCCTACAAGGTCGCCCCGCTGGCGCTGTGGGAACTTGGCGCCGAGGTCGTGACGATCGGCAACGATCCCAACGGCACGAACATCAATCTTGACTGCGGTTCGACCAACCCGCAGGCCTTGCAAAAGAAGGTGCACGAAGTGCGGGCCGACATCGGCATCGCGCTCGATGGCGATGCGGACCGGGTGATCATCGTGGACGAACGCGGCGAGATCGTCGACGGCGACCAGCTGATGGCCGTGATTGCGGAAAGCTGGGCCGAGGATGAAAAGCTGACCGGTGGTGGGCTCGTCGCTACCGTGATGTCTAACCTCGGGCTCGAAAGGCACCTGAAGGGGCAGGGGCTGGAACTCGCTCGAACGAAGGTTGGCGACCGTTATGTGGTCGAACACATGCGCAGTCACGGCTTCAATGTAGGCGGTGAACAGTCGGGTCATATCGTGTTGTCCGATTTCGGCACGACAGGCGATGGTCTTGTGGCCGCCTTGCAGATTCTGGCGCGGGTGAAGCGGGTTGGCCGCCCCGTGAGCGAAGTGTGCCGCCGCTTCGAGCCGGTGCCCCAGCTTCTCAAGAATGTCCGCTATGCGGGGGGCAAGCCGCTCGATGATCCAGGCGTGCGGCAGGCAATCCGCGATGCTGAATCGGAGCTTGCCTCGAAGGGCCGCCTTGTGATCCGTCCTTCCGGGACAGAGCCGCTCATCCGGGTCATGGCCGAAGGTGACGATCGCGGGCAGATCGAGCGCATCGTAGACAGCATTATCGGCGCTATTGCGGACGTGCGCAGCGCCGCCGCCTGAGAGGCGCTCGCCAGTCATCAACCACTGCGATCGTGGTCATCGCTGGAGGCAGAGCCTTCCGGCCGACGGCTTTGCTGGCTGGCGGATATGCTGTCGGGCATGACAGTAACGGCTGGATTTCGACTTCATCGGTGGCTCTCGTATAGAAAACAGCAAGTAAATCTGCATGGTTAAGCGAGGCTTAACCATTCTCGATGATTATCCATTCTGATCATTATGTTGGCTACGCGTTTGCCCGCGGCACGCGTTACGAGCTTTGGAGAATGGAGCCATGAAGAAGTGCCTGACCAGCGTGTTCGCGCTGGTGTTGACGGCAAGCGCCGCCAATTCTGCAGATGTCTATCAGCCCCAGCCAGAATTCATAGCAGATGCGCCCGAGGTAACCGTACAGGAGGCGAGCGGCTGGTACCTGCGCGGTGATGTCGGTTACGCCTTCAAGAAATCGCGGGGAGTTGAGTTTTATCAGGGAACGGCTACGCCGGGCGTGGCCCTTGCCGATTTCACCAGCGCCTCGCTCAAGGATGGTTTCCTGGTGGGCGGGGGTGTCGGTTACCAGGTCAACAACTATCTGCGCACCGATGTCACGTTCGACTACTTTGGGAAATCTGATTTCCGTGGAAGTACCTCGGGCATCTGCGGCGCACCACCGACGCCCTGCACCTCCTCCGACCGTTCGTCCATGCGCGCCTATTCACTGATGGCCAACGTCTATGTCGATCTCGGGACCTATGCCTATTTCACACCTTACGTGGGCGCCGGTATCGGCGGAACCTATGTAAAGTGGGATCGGCTTCGCAACACGATCTGCACGGGCGGCGTCTGCGACGACACATACCACGACGGCAAAGGGCGCTGGCGTTTCACGGCTGCTCTCATGGCCGGCGCTTCGATCGATATCACCTGTAACGTGAAGGCCGATGTCGGTTACCGCTTCCGTTATGTCGATGGCGGCGACATGTTCGGCTATGCAAACGGTGGTGGTCCCGGCCGTGACAAGGGTTTCTACAGCCATGAGGCCCGCGTCGGCGGTCGCTACGTGTTCGGCGGTTGCGATACGCCGGTAGCCTACGAGCCTCCTCCGGAGCCGATCGTCTACAAGTAGAATCCCGAGCCTACCCATGAAAGCCGCCTCCGGGCGGCTTTTGCGTTCGTCGGCATCTCCGCGGTATTAACGATGTCGCCGGTTTGAACTTCGGGATTGGCGGCTTCGCTGCTAACGCTAGCCGGAGTCATTTTCGGGATTGCTGGTGATACCGCTGTTTAACATCGCCGTGTTTGACAGACTTGAGGATGTTTCACCGGAATGGCCCCGGGGCGCCGCCGCCCGGCATGGCGTTGGTTTCCATGCGTTCCAGACGACCACTTTTCTGGACGTGTGGCTATCGAGTTTCGGGGGGTCGGGACGGCGGAGCCTTCACTTTGTCGAAGTTCGTGACGGAGCGGGAAGCCCGCTCATGTTCCTGCCGCTCTGCATCAGTCGGCGCAACGGAGCCCGCGTCCTTGAATTCATCGACGGTGACGCGGCCGACTACAACGCGCCGATATTGTTCGCGTCGAGCGTCACGTGGACGAGGGAGCTTGCCGGGAGCCTCTGGCGGGAAATCGCTACGCGGCTACCGCATTACGATGTGTTGATCTTCAACAAGATGCCGCATGATGTCGATGGCATCCCGAACCCGCTCAGCCTTCTTGCCGACCGGCCGAACGCCATCTCCTGCCACGGCAGTGACCTGCGTCGGTTGTGGTCCGAGATCGATGCAGCCATCCCCCAACGCAAGACGCTGCAGCGCAAGATCCGCAATCTCGAAAAGCTCGCGCCACTCCGATTCGGCATCGCCACCCAGGACGATGAACGGCAGGTCGTAACCGCAGCGTTCTTGCGCCAGAAACAGTGGCGTTTCGAGCAGACGCGCGTGCCGGGATTCGACGTTGATCTCGACAAGCACGACTTCTTCCATGAAGGGACACATACCTTCGCAAGGGAAGGTATGGTGAAGCTCTTCTATCTGAAGTCCGGTGACACCATCATCGCGACGATCTGGGGTCTGGTTGCCGGCAAGCGTTACTACGCCATCATGCTGTCGTTCGAAGCAGGCGAGTGGGCAAGGTTTTCACCCGGCAGCATTCTCTTCTATCGGGCTCTTCAATGGCTTCACGCAAACAACTACCACTGGATGGATCTCGGAATTGGTGACGAGGCCTGGAAGGTGGAGAGCTGCGAAACCACTTTTCCACTGACTACAAGGGAGGAGGCGGTGACTTTGCAGGGGAAGGTGTTTCTGGCGCGAACCCGCATGGCCCACTCACTTCGCGCTACATCCGCGTGGCAGAGGGTCCGTCCCCTGAAGTGGGTCATCCTGCGGCGGCTGCGCCTAGCGGCCTAGACGCTCCATGACTTAGTGGAGACCCCACCGGACCTGACGGTCTCCGCTTCTCCGCGCGGACGAGTGACCGATGCGTCAGGAATTTAGCCAGCTGCGACGCAACCCCCTTGACTGTCACTGCGGACGGGACTACCCACGACGGCGGGACACCTCTCCCCAACGAGAGGCCATCTATCTGGAAGGGTAGCACGATGGCGAACACCGCACCAAGGCCGGACGTACGTCCGGCGAACACCCATTTTTCTTCTGGCCCTTGCTCGAAGCGCCCCGGTTGGTCGCTCGAAGCGCTTTCCGATGCTCCGCTCGGTCGTTCGCATCGTGCCAAGGTCGGCAAGGCGAAGCTCAAGCAGGCCATCGATCTCACCCGCGAAATTCTGAACGTGCCGGCCGACTATCGCATCGGCATCGTGCCGGCTTCCGATACCGGCGCCGTCGAGATGGCGCTCTGGTCGCTGCTCGGAGAGCGCGGCGTCGACATGCTCGCCTGGGAAAGCTTCGGCGCCGGCTGGGTGACCGATGTCGTCAAGCAGTTGAAGCTCAAGGACGTTCGCAAGATCGAAGCCGGCTACGGCCTGCTTCCCGACCTTTCCACCGTCGATTTCGACCGTGACGTGGTCTTCACCTGGAATGGCACCACTTCAGGCGTGCGGGTACCCAACGCCGACTTCATCCCGGTCGACCGCAAGGGCCTGACGATCTGCGACGCGACGTCTGCGGCATTCGCCCAGGACATGGATTTCTCCAAGCTCGACGTGGTCACCTTCTCCTGGCAGAAAGTGCTGGGCGGCGAGGGCGGCCACGGCATGCTGATCCTTTCGCCACGTGCCGTCGAGCGGCTGGAAAGCTATGTGCCGGCATGGCCGCTGCCGAAGATCTTCCGCATGACGAAGGGCGGCAAGCTGATCGAAGGCATCTTCGTTGGCGAAACCATCAACACGCCGTCGATGCTTTGCGTCGAGGACTATCTCGATGCGCTAAACTGGGCGAAGTCGATCGGCGGCCTCAAGGGCCTGATGGCCCGCGCCGACGCGAATGCCGAGGTAATCTTCGATTTCGTCGACGCCAACGACTGGATCGAAAACCTCGCGGTTGATCCGGCCACCCGCTCCAACACGTCCGTCTGCCTCAAGATCGTCGATCCGCAGGTGACGGCGCTCGACGACGATGCGCAGGCTGCCTTCGCCAAGGGCATGGTGTCGATCCTGGAAAAGGAAGGCGTTGCCCTTGATATCGGTGCCTATCGCGACGCGCCGTCGGGCCTGCGCATCTGGGCCGGCGCCACGATCGAGGAAGCCGACATGAAGGCCCTCATGCCCTGGCTGACCTTCGCGTTCGAGACGCAGAAGGCCGCACTCGCCAAGGCCGCCGCCTGATCGACTGCATGAGGCTCCGCTTTGGCGGAGCCGGTTTCTCACAAAGCTTTGAACCTCTTATCAGGAGCCCAAACCATGGCACCTCGCGTTCTCGTATCCGACGAACTGTCGGAAACCGCCGTCCAGATCTTTCGCGACCGCGGCGTCGAAGTCGATTTCCAGCCCAAGCTCGGCAAGGACAAGGAAAAGCTTCTCGAAATCATCGGCAACTATGATGGTCTGGCGATCCGCTCCGCCACCAAGGCGACGGAAAAGCTGATCGCCGCTGCGACCAACCTCAAGGGCATCGGCCGCGCCGGCATCGGCGTCGACAATGTCGATATCCCGGCTGCCTCGCGCCGCGGTATCATTGTCATGAACACGCCGTTCGGAAACTCGATCACCACCGCCGAACACGCGATCGCGCTGATGTTCGCCGTCGCCCGCCAGCTTCCGGCTGCCGATGCCTCTACCCAGGCCGGCAAGTGGGAAAAGTCGAAGTTCATGGGTGTCGAGATCACCGGCAAGGTGCTCGGGGTCATCGGCGCCGGCAATATCGGCGGCATCGTCTGCAAGAAGGCGATCGGCCTTGGCATGCAGGTCATCGCCTATGACCCGTTCCTGTCGGTCGAGCGCGCGCAGGAAATGGGCGTCCAGAAGGTCGAACTCGACGAACTGCTCGCCCGTGCAGACTTCATCACCCTGCACGTGCCGATGACCGACAAGACCCGCGGCATCCTCGGCCGCGAAAACCTCGCCAAGACGAAGAAGGGCGTGCGGATCATCAACTGTGCCCGCGGCGGCCTGGTGGATGAGGCGGCACTCGCCGACGCCATCAAGTCGGGCCATGTGGCCGGCGCCGGTTTCGACGTCTTCGAGGTCGAGCCTGCCACCGAGAGCCCGCTCTTCGGGCTCGAGAATGTCGTCTGCACCCCGCATCTCGGCGCATCGACGACCGAAGCCCAGGAAAACGTCGCGCTGCAGGTCGCCGAACAGATGTCGGACTACCTCATCAAGGGTGCTGTTTCCAACGCCATCAACATGCCGTCGATCACCGCCGAGGAGGCACCGATCCTGAAGCCCTTCATCCGGCTTGCAGACGTGCTCGGCGCCTTTGTCGGCCAGGTTTCGGATGATCCGATCAAGGCAATCGAGATCCTCTACGACGGCGCGACCGCCACGATGAACACCAAGGCGCTGACCTCGGCCCTGCTCGCCGGCCTCATCCGCAACCAGGTTGCCGACGTCAACATGGTTTCCGCGCCGATCATGATCAAGGAAAAGGGCATCGTCCTTTCCGAGGTCAAGCGCGACAAGACCGGCGTTTACGACGGCTACATCAAGCTGACGGTCACCACCGAAAACCAGACCCGCTCTATCGCCGGCACGGTGTTCTCCGACGGCAAGCCGCGCTTCATCCAGATCAAGGGCATCAACATGGACGCCGATGTCGGTGCCAACATGGTCTACATCTCCAACACCGACGTGCCCGGCATGATCGGCTTCATGGGAACCACGCTAGGCGAGGCGGGCGTGAACATTGCCAACTTCCAGCTCGGACGCGACCAGCAGGGGGGCGATGCCATCGCTCTCCTCTATGTGGACGAGCCGGTGCAGCAGGCCGTGCTCGAGAAGCTGACCGCCAACCCGGCGATCCGGCAGGCCAAGCCGCTGGTCTTCAACGTCGACTGATCATCGTTACATCCTCCCAGGGATGAAGAGCCCGGTGCGGAAACGCGCTGGGCTCTTTGCTTTTGCCGCCTGCGACCATTTGCACCGATCACAATCCCGTAGGTTGCAAAATGGAAACTTTGCTTCTGCAAGAGAGTTGATTATCCACTACAGCGGGAAAAATCGGCCTCGCCACTAAAATCCCAACAGTGTGATTTCTATATAACGAGGGAACCCCGCCTGACGCGGGAATGAGGAGAAAAGAATGTTATCGAACCTTCGGCGCTTCAAGCAGCTGTTCGCGGTCGCTGCGATCGGGATGGCCGTTTCCTTGGTCGCCGTGGATTTCGCGGAAGCGCGGCGCGCCGGCGGCGGCTTCGGCAGCCGCGGAACGCGCACCTATTCTGCGCCCCCGACCACGAATACCGCCCCTGGCCCCGCGACCGGCATCAATCGCTCGATGACGCCGAATACGCAGCAGAACGCTACCAACCCCGCCGCTGGCGTCGGGCAGGCGGCACAGCAGCGTCGTCCGGGCCTGTTCGGCGGCATGGCCGGCGGCCTGCTCGGCGGTCTCGCCCTCGGCGGCCTCTTCGGCATGTTGATGGGCAATGGCTTCGGTGGCATGGCAGGTTTCCTCGGAATGCTCCTGCAGGTCGCGCTGATCGGCGGTCTTGCAATGCTCGCCTTCCGCTTCTTCGCGCGTCGCCAGCAGCCCGCCGGTCCGGCAGGCAATGCCGGCAGCGGTCTTGGCAACCGGCGCACCGATTATGACGCGCCGAACGGCAACAGCTATGAGGCGCCGAAGGGCAATCAGGCCGGCTTCCAGATCCCGAAGATCGGATCGCTCGGAGGTGGTAGCGCGGGTGGAAGCTTTGGTGCGGCCGCCGCTCCCCGGCAGGCAGGACCCGAGACGGACGAGATCGGCATCACCGGGCGTGACCTTGGCCAGTTCGAAAAGCTGCTGGATGACGTGCAGGCCGCTTACGCGGCAGAAGATTACGGCAAGCTTCGCTCCCTCACCACGCCGGAAGCCATGTCCTACCTTGCCGAAGAACTCGGCGAGAACGCCACGAACGGCCTCAAGAACGAGGTGAAGGACGTGAAGCTCCTGCAGGGTGACCTTGCCGAAGCATGGCGCGAGAACGGCCAGGACTATGCCACGGTCGCGATGCGCTACTCCAGCGTCGACTACATGACGGACCGTGAAACCGGTGAGGTCGCCGAGGGCGATCCCAACCAGCCGACGGAAACCGTCGAGCTCTGGACGTTTGTCCGCAAGCCGGCCAATGACTGGAAGCTGTCGGCGATCCAGGCCGCGGCCTGACGGGGGCGTTATTGCCCGGCCAGCAGAGCGACAGTCTTGCTGTCTCGTGCACCGTCGTAAAATTGTTCAAGGGCTCGCTCGAAAGGCGAGCCCTTTTTGCTGACCGCGTCGAACAGCGTCATGGAGCTCTTGAATTTCATGTCGTCGGGGGAACCGAGGATCTGGTGCGCCGAGAGACCCTTGTGGGACAGGATGGTCTGCGTGCATTCGATCAACCGTGGGCCGAGCAACGGGTGCTGAAGATAGGCCGCGGCTTCGGCCTTGGAGCCGATGGAGAAACGCTGCGACATGATCGAAAACCCGAGTCCTGCCACCTGCGGAAAGATGTACCACATCCAGTGTGACTGCTTCTTTCCAGCCCGCAGTTCACTGAGTACCCGATCATAAACGGGCGCCTGCGCATCCACGAAACGCATGAGATCGAACTCCATCCATTTCTTCTCCGCCCTGTGCCTGGATTTGCAAGCTGCCATGAAGACTCCCAAAACGTGATCTTTTTGCGGCTCCTCTTTTCTGCGGTGCAGCGAACTCTAGGTCGTTGGGGATGGAACATATCATCCAGGAATTTCACAACGACACCGCCTGGCTGCCGAGCTGGGTCGTCAGCATCTTCGTTCTTGCCGCGGCCTTCCTGATCGGTCTCGGCATCCAGCACTTTGGTTTTCGCGCCCTGACACGGCTGGTGGCGAACCGGGACCTCTTCTTGCGATCGCTCGTCGCGCGGACCCGGCGGCCGATGCGCCTCGCCATCCTGACGTGGACTTTATCGTTCGGAGCAGCCATGGCGCCCTTGGAAGGAGGCCAGGAAGCTGTCCTGCGTCACATCCTGCTGCTCTGCTTCGTCGTTGTCGTGGGCTGGATGGCTCGCACGGCATTGCATATCTGGATCACCGTCTACCTCAGGCGCTTCAAGCTCGACACGGAAGACAACCTGCTGGCCCGCAAGCATGTCACTCAGTCGCGCATCATGGAGCGGGTCGCGGCAACAGCCATCGTCGTGTTGACCGTGTCGGCATGCCTGATGACGTTTCCGACGGTGCAGCAATACGGCGTCAGTCTGCTCGCTTCGGCCGGGGTTGCGGGCATCGTGCTCGGACTTGCCTTGCAGCCGATGCTGAAGAACCTGTTTGCCGGCATTCAGCTTGCGATCACCCAGCCGATTCGAATCGATGATGCGCTTCTGGTCGAGGGCGAATTCGGCCATGTGGAGGAGATCACGTCCACCTATGTTGTGGTGAAGCTCTGGGATTGGCGCCGCTTGGTGCTGCCGCTCAACTACTTTATCGAAAAGCCCTTTCAGAGCTGGACCCGCGAAGGGGCCGCGCTGATCGGCACCGTGCTGATCTACGTCGATTATTCCGCCCCGGTCTCGGCCATACGCCGAAAAGCCGAGGAGATCGCCAATGCTTCTGCACTGTGGGACGGAGAGGTGTTCAATGTCGCGGTTACCGATTTCAAGGATCAGGTCATGGAAATACGGATCCTGATCTCCGCAAGCACATCGGGACGTACGTTCGACCTTCGTTGCGAGATGAGGGAGAAGCTGATCGGCTTCCTTCAGCGGGAGTATCCGCGTGCGTTGCCGCGCGTACGGGTGGACGGGCGATCGGTACCGAATGGCGCTGCGGCTGAGGAGGCGGCCCAGTCCAGGACGCTCCAGTCGTAATCGGTATACGACGCGGCGCCTGCTCGGCCGAGCTGATACTTGGCTTTTTTAGCTATGACAGATAAGTGTTTGTGGGATGCCCTTAAACAGGATACCCTGAGAATCCGGGGGTATTCAGGACGCGATGATGGCAGATCTGAAAAATCTGCTGCCATAATTACCTTGCCTCAGACGAGGCGAGGGATCTGACCTGTCTCGTCCTAGGACGCGAAATTAACCGTCGATAAAACATCTGATTGCAACAGCAGCCGGGTATGCCATGTTATGCTCACGATGGGAGAACAGGCACATGACCGAAAGACATCCCACACTAAACGATACCTACGATCCGACAACCATCAACCGCTTCAAAGTGGAAGCGGCCATGTTCGAATTGATAGGCCAACTGCTACGCCAGGGGATGGACGAAGCAGAGATTGCCATGGCCCTGGCCGACGCTGCGGAGGACTATGTCATCCGGTTGGCCAACAAGGTGCCGGAGAAAATCGAAGAGGTGGGCGCTCTGTCGAGCGCCTATCAGTGACGCCTGCCGCTAATCGCATACTTGATGACTGGATCACGCCAAAAGCC